>CAZGTJ010000154.1:0-3505 GCA_964528545.1 uncultured Methanosarcinales archaeon | reverse complement strand
ATTTTGGGTCAGCACCAACAACAACCGCCTTGCCTCTTAGTGAAAGATTGTTCTGCTCTTCACAAGACGTAAAAAAAGCATCCATGTCAATATGCAGTATTATTTTATCCATAGAATCAAAGATTACTTTTCGATTTATATATTAGCATAATAAATCCCAAAATCAATAGAGGTATGCTAAGCAGTTGCCCCATGGTAAAGTTCCCAAACAGGAACCCAATCTGCTCGTCCGGCTCCCTGAAAAATTCCATGACAGTCCTTAACAGGCCATACAGGGCAACAAATGCCCAAAACATAAACCCTTTTGGAAGCTTTTTGTCCTTGATAACCCAAAGCACCCCAAAAATTAAGAAATTCTTTAAGGACTCGTATATCTGGGACGGATGCCTGCACCCAGATGGCGGATTTTCTATGAACTGGTTTCTTGAATAGTCAACGCACCAGCCTGCATTCGTGATTCTCCCGGTTAATTCCCCGTTGATAAAATTTGCAATTCTTCCAAATGCAAGCCCCAAAGCCAAAGGAATGACAACGATGTCCGCAATCTTCCAAAAATCAGCCCTTTTTCTTCTGCAAAATATGTATGACGAGGTTATTGCCCCGATAAAGCCTCCGTGAAAGCTTAAGCCCCCATGCCAAACCGCAATTATTTCAAAAGGATTCCTGAGGTAAAAAAAAGGATTGTAAACAAAAACATAAGCTAATCTGGCGCCGACAACCGCCCCGACTATTAAGTATACAATTAAGTCAGCAGCGTCGTCTTTTGTAATCGAAATCCGCCTTCTTTTTGCGAGGTAATAAATCAGGTAATAAGCCAGCAGAAATCCAAGGGCAAACACGATTCCATAATACCTTATCTGGAGAGGCCCAATCTGGACGAGAACCGGGTTTATGTTATGGTAAAACATTTTGCATGTTATAATCTTAATATTTAATTATTTATCTTTTTTTGCAAGCTCAAAAAACGTGATTCTATTCACAAAAATAAAAAAATAAGCTAGTATATCGAAGGCGATTTTAGAAAAATTCTGGAAGTGTGCATAAACTGCAAGGTATGTTGAATAATTCCCTGTGGCAAGAAGCCTGATTAAGTACCCTGCCGCAAGAAGCACGAGCCATAAAAGCATTGCGTACATGAGCATCACAATCACGGTGTTGCCATAAACATTTATTCTTGAAAAAGCCGCGGACATTGATCCTCTTAGCGAGTCTTTAACCGATTTTCCATTGCTGAAAAATGAGTGGCTCATGCCGACAAATACATACGCAAGCGCTCCGAGAGGAGCCGCAATAACCACAAAAGCAATCGGCCTGTATTGAATCTGGATGCTTGCAAGAATCAAATTGAGGAGCAGAATAAATGCAAAAGCTGCCACCGCAAGTACCAAATTCAGATAATAAAATTTGCCCAGCCTTGAAAAGCTTATTTCAGTAGGCTCAAAATATGATTTTATTGAATTGAGGACAAGGTACTTGAAAAAAGTGTACGCAAATAAAATCGCGAGCCAGTAAAGCAGGGAAAATGCAATGTAGATTGCAAAAGTTACAGCCGATGTTGGAAGAAAAAGCGACTCTGCAAAATAAGCATTAAGGGTATAAACAGAAAAAGCAGCCACAATAAAAAGCAGGTCAAACAAAACAATAAGCCAGGATTTTGGCTGGTTTGATCTTGCAATCCGCACGCTTTTAACAAACAATGACTCATTAACCGGCAGTATTTTTTTCTTCATGTAAAAACCAAAATTTGGCTTATTTAAATCTTTATTGGTCTGCATTTACCAAAATTGAAAGTTGCTCCAAACCTTGTTCTTTTGGCTTCAACAGCGCAGTGAAATTTGATTATTAAGATTTAAATCGTAATCGTATATGATTAAGCTGGCCAAGCGCCATAGGCAAATATGTCACATCTCGAAAGTGGTTAACAATGGAAAGGTTTAAAAACAAAAAACCATTCCCAAAGAGTATGCCAAATGAGAAAAATCAGGGTCTTGAGGCCATTGCTAATGAAGAAAATGCAAGAAGGCTGACTGCGGCACTTTATTTTGATAGTCGATTCGAGCCGTACATGGCGCAGCAAGATGCAATATTCAACAATTTTGGAAAAAATAAGTATGAGTATGTTGGAAGGCTTGTTGTTCAGGATCATGCTCAAAGAAAAACAGGCAAGGAAAACGATGCCGATTTTATTTCCGGAGCAAGCAGATATGTTTTAGACTCCCTCATCATGGAAGCAAGAGACGCATTTGTTGAAGATGCCGTAAAAGACGGCAAGCTGCAGGTAAGAGACGATGTGATAGATATTGCAAATGACACTAACCAAAAATATCTTTCTGGAAGCTATAAAAGAAAAACAACCCCTATCCTGAATGTTATGGAAGAGGCGAGGGGGGCTTTGGTATTTGGAAATTCCAGAGCAAAACCTATAGGTCCGGATTTTAGACAAAAGCTTGATGAATACATCCAGTTTGCAAGCGTTCCAAGCACGGTCCAAGAAGTTATACCTACTCAGTAATTTTTATTCTCAGTATGTTTGAAATTAAGGGTTTGCCACCAATGGGAAAATTAGGTATACCTGCAAAAATTTCATAGTCATTAGGACTCAATTCAGATAAATTAATTCTCTTGAAATTCTGAATTCCGCTTACTGTACTAACCCCAAGAAGCGTTACTTCCGGTACGCCAACAACCCTTACAACCCAATAAAAGTTAGTAGTATCAGGAACATTATAAATTTCAGCAACAAATTCTACAACATCATTTTGGCTAAACGTACTCCCACTGGCAGGCTTGGTTATCTTTATCTGTGCTTCTGAAGGTGCAGCAGTTTCCGTAGGAGGAGGCCCGCCGTGAACTTGTGGGGCTGGTTCTGGCACATAATCTACTGGTTCAGTTATTTGTGGTGAAAATGATGCATCTTTCTGGATAGGCGCCGGTAATTGTGCTGTCTCCACTGTGCGTACATTAGTTTTTTGCTGATTTTTTTGATTTTCATTTGGTTCGCTTATCATAACTTCAATTTCGGCATTAAATATGACTTCGGTTCTTGAAGATGGTCTCTGATTGATTTTAGTTGCATTTATTTCAACTCTTAAGGTTCCCTTAGTTTTTGGTATGAAAAATTTTTTCACTTTATAGGAAGGTGTACCCCATGTATCTTCGTCTCTCCCAAACTTTATCGGGATTTCTTCGAAGTGAATTGTTTGTGAATTTTTAGATTTTTGGGTACTCTGTCCAAAAAGTCTCCACCATACTACTATACGATAACCTTCTCGTATCAAATTGTCGACTTTACCATAAGCTTCGTCGCTTAACTTTGCTTCCAAGTAAGGTATATATTCTCCGATAAATACCTCGGAATTTTGTGCCGGGCTTGTTATCCTAATCCCTTGAGTAGTATCTCTAGGAGGGAAATCTTCAATTCTATCCTGTGCTTGAGAATCTTTAAGGTTTAATTCTTCAGATTCCATTGCTTGTGTCGGAGCAACAGGTTGTGCAGATCTTCTTC
>CAZGTJ010000153.1:0-3652 GCA_964528545.1 uncultured Methanosarcinales archaeon | reverse complement strand
TTTTCCGTCAAGTTCATGAATATAGGTGCCATTCCACTCTTTTGGAGTGCAGCCGCTTGCATTGGTTTTTATTATCCTAAAACCTTTTATGAGATCTTTGTTAATGTATATCGTGATATTTTTGTCCTGAGTCGAGGATTTGCACAATGCTTTGTCAAGAAATTCCTCGTCAAGAATGCTGCCGTAGCAAAAGTAAATAGAATCCCTGAAGTTTCGCGCAATAACATACTTGTTCATGTTCTGGTCAACACTGCTGTTTACGCTCGAGATGACGACAGAGTAATAGATTATACCAAGCGCAACTATGAGCATTATCAAAATAAATACAAATGTGGTAGGAATTGCGTATATTCCTTTTTTTGTCATATTACTCAACGGCAGACACCATCATGCTCATATTCTCAAACTTTAATACCGATAAATGTACGATGTCCTTTAGACTAAAAGAGCCTTCAAAGCCGGTACTACAGATTATATCACGGCAGATGTTGTTTTTTGTCGTGTTTATGCAGATTGAATTGTTCCGAAATATGATGTTTCCTTGTTCGGTCAGAGGATTGAATGTGCGGTTAAAGAAGTTGCTGTTGCATGCGTCGCTTGTCATGAGCTGTAGGTTTTCAAGGTCCTCGGTCATTGTTCCTGTGGCAATATTCGATGGGTAAATATTTTTTCCAATCCAGCCAATCACTATCAAAACAGAGATGATGCTTCCAATCCACATAACTATTGCTACAGGAGTTTCAGCCCTTGCATTCAAGGATAATGTCATCTTGTTCTCTCAAAAATTCGCAGCTATACTCGTGAGTTTCAAAGGTTTGAATTGCTATGGTTGTATTTAAATTAAGAGTGTATTCCCTAAGCTGGCAATTGCACCTGACGCACCTTTTTTTATCCTTGTAGGCTCCGCAAATCAGATTTTGGTCTGTATAAAGCACAATGCCTGAAGGCAGTTCCACCTCGGCTGATAGAAGAGTCGAGGACGCTGAACTACACACAAAATTGCACTGTCCCTCAAGCCTTTCAAGCGCTCTTTCAAAGATTCCATATTTCTGCTGCGCCTTGTGATTAACCACTAAGTTGCCGATTACCCCAAATGCAAGCACAACAGTTACAATCCCAAAATATAGCCATACTGTCTGTTCCATGCGTGCCGGACCTTATATCTCACATTCCTTTTTCACCAGCTGCTCATCAACCCTGTCTCTCCAGAAATGCTCTGCACTTTCCTGCCCGCACTCTCCAGGATCAAGTCTGTTGCTCAGGAGGCTGCATGAATCCGCCACATCCATTCCCATATTGTCGGTATAGTAAGTGTATAATATGTCTACACAATTGATTGTGTTTAATTCACCCTGGCACTGGCAGGTGGTTACCTGTGGGCAGTATATAGCACTCTCGCAAACTCCTATTCCTCCTAAGAGGTCTTCTGTCATATCAGAGGAATCTCCGTCCATGTTCACATCAAGCCCGTTGAGAAGCTTGTGCTGGCAAAACTGGGCCTTTTGCTGTATGCTGCACTCATTCTGCAATGCATGCGTGCAAATTTCGTCGCATTCTCTTTGCGCATCCCCCTTTGCCTGCTGGAATTTTTCCTTTTGCTGGATTTTCTGAAGCTCCTTGGTTTTTTCCTGTATTTGCCCAGAGAACATCTTGAGAATGACCATTGCAACAGCCAAAATTATGAACAGGGCAATGAAAATTTCAATAGGCTTGTCTGTACCTTTTTTGTTGGAAAACATCCTGTGCATCTTATACACCTCTTTTAAATTTCAATCTTAATCTTGTCGCCTGATGGCTCGTAATAAACATAAAGCGATGTGCGGCTTGCATCAAAGTTATCCGATTCTACCGTTATATCATTGACCGTTGCAGGAGGAACTGAAGCTTCATTTTCCTGTCCGTGTAGAATGAAGCACAAGGTTTTTGACAATGCTTCCTGCTTGTATAATTTATAACATTCTTAGATTGCTATATTTATGGTGCCGTCTGTAATTGTTTCAACGTCCAGTATCTTGTCTTCGGTATTCTCCTTGTTCCACGGCTCGTTTATTTTTGTCTTTGCTTCCCGGATGATGTCTGTTGAGAATATTATGACAGAAGAGGCTGCAATGATGGCCACGAACAATACTATCATCACTTGTATAGGCAATTCCATTTTAGCCCTTCGTCAGAATTAATTTACCGTTCATGCATCTTATCTCCACAATTGCTGGTAAACTTATATCAGAACTATTTAAATCTTCTTCTTTCATCAGATTTCCCTTGTTGAACTTCGTGATATAACCTATGATATCCTGCCTGGTGATGGATTCGTTTCCTTTGATGTAGGTCATTTTGCTTGCATTCACGCTTCCAAGCCCGCATTCCTGCCAAAACTCTATAAGCTGAGGGATAAAATCATCTTTTGCCATCGTGAACTTGGGCAGCTCTTTGTTCTTTATTTGAGAATCTACTTTTCCTGTTGTCTGCTCAAAATTTGTGATGATAAATACTTTAAGAACAAGGGCGGCTGTAAGTACGGCAATGAGCATATATATTGCAAGTTCCAGCGTTTCCATGCGGTTTCACTTGTATATGTAATATTTAAAGTTTTTTAAGTGCCAGACTTAATAGATAATCAAACTCTCGTTAAAGCATCTTATGCTCACGAAGTTTGGAAGCGAAATATTGCCTATAACCATGTCCTCTCTGGAGCCGCACTCGTTCGATACAGACTGGAGCGAATCGCACCACCCCAGCTGTCTTGAAATGTTAAATATGCTGGCTTTGGAAAGGTTTCCGCTTCCTTTCAAATACACCGAAAAGGAACTTGAATTCTGCCTGTTGCAGTCGCTCCAGTAGCTGTTTATCAAATTAGCAAACTCTTCTATCGTCACTTTCTGGAATTTAGTCTTGTTTCCAACATCAAAATATTCTTTCATGAACGAGTCTTTTATTTTTATAAAGTTCCAGTTGTCTATCATTAAAAAAGTGGCGGCCGATACTATTACAGCCACTCCCAGACTTATTATGGTCATTACAGCTATTTTCATTTTATTGAGAGGGAATGCTCAGTGCATTTTATTGATATAAGCGCAGGAATTTTTATTTGTGGAAAAGATGAAAATGTCTCCTTTGTTCCGCAGCCAAGCTCGGCCGACTGGACTGAGTTACAAAGGCTTGCTTCTTGTATTTGATTAAAGAAAAGGGTTTTGTTCAGCAAGCCCGAGCTTTCAATGTAAACCGAACTTGCGAACTCATTTTCATAGCGATTGCATTCTTCTGCAATTTCAAGAATTTTTCTAGGGAATTTCTCGATGCTTATTTTCTCGAACTTCTCCGCATCGTTGCCGAAAAAAGAGCTTTTGATGTCATTGTAAAGCCTTGTGTAATTCCACCCGCTGAACACGCCAAAAATCATCACGCCTATGACTATTGAAGCCAGAAAAAAGACCACAACTTCAATTATATCCATCTACCTGAGCACCTGGGAAATTTTGTATATCATAATTGCAGCTGCAAGAACTGCGAGCAGCAAGCCTATGACCATGGTTATTGTTCTGTTCATTGTAACTTGTTATCCAGTTGAAGCTGCTCTATAAAAAAGTAACGAAATTCAGATAATGTCAAGTTAAGTGACAATCATTAAATCCTCTTTTTCTTAAAAAATCTT
>CAZGTJ010000152.1:1547-3671 GCA_964528545.1 uncultured Methanosarcinales archaeon | reverse complement strand
ATTATAAATTTGTACCTGGCAAATGAGGATTTGATTTTTGCAGAAAATATTGACAGGAAAATTAATGCAGACATCTTGATTTTTGCGTCAAAGCACCGCTCAAAGGAAAACACAAAGAGCTTTGCCGTGCACCCGATTGGAAATTGGGATGCATCAGATTTTGGCGGGCAGGACAAAAAATTATGTCCAAGCTCCGCAATCATTCTGAAAATTTTATTTTTAAAACTGAATCATTTGGCAGCGCATACAGAATACGAGCTCACAATGGAAGCTACGCATCATGGGCCCTATACAGAAAAGCCAAGTGTTTTTGTAGAAATCGGAAGCACAGATGCAGAATGGAATGATTTTGTCAACGGGGAAGTCATTGCAACTGTAATTATGGAAACAAAAAAAAAAAAAAAAAATGATTACAAAATCGCTATTGGAATAGGGGGTCCGCATTATTGCAACAATTTTAACAAGATTTCATTAAGAACTGATATTGCGTTTTCTCATATCTGTCCAAAATACCATCTGGATAAATTAGATGAAGGAATTCTAAGGGAGGCAATTGAAAAAACATCTGAAAAAATAGACTTTGTTGTTTTGGACTGGAAAGGACTGGGAGCAGAAAAGCAAAAGATTCTGGATATTTTAAAAAATTTAAATTTGGAAGTTAGAAGAAGTGGTCAGATATTGAAGGATTAGCAAGATTTAAATATACTATGCTAAAGTAATAAATTGGTATCTATGGGTTTTTGGTCTTTTGCATACAGGATTTTACCAGATGCGTGGTTCAATGGAATAAGCCTGAGAACCTATACAGGTATAATGCTCATTAGTTCTATAAGGGCCAGAAGAAGAGAGAGGTCTCTTAGAAAGGCATTAAAAAGACTCAAAACAAAGTACACACCAGATACAATCGCAAGACTTTATGAAAAATATTCAAGCGCTAAAAAACTATCCGCATGGAGAGAAAACAGAAGAATCAGAAAATTCCAGCAAAAGCTTGACTCGTTTGTTACCAATTTTATTTTGGATTACCAGATATTTAGGGCTTATTATCTTGACGTTTTAAAACTAGTTTCTCAATCATTGATAAGCAATAAGAGGGAAAGCAAGAGGGAATTTACCGACGTTGAAATGATTTTTCAAGAGATTGAATCCAAAAAAGAGCAGCTGATTTTCCCATTCCGAGAAATAGAGATTTTTAAGGGGCAGCTCCATACCCTTCTTAACGATTTAATGAAGGATATTAGAAATGACGAATTGTCAGATATAAGAGTTCAAAAAGGAAGCTATCCTTCTTCTGTCTCATTTTTGTCATTTTTTTCGATAAAGGCAAGATGGTCAAGAATAAAGCTGTTTAGAAAAGAAAAAAAGCAGATAAAGAAACTTGGCAAAAACCTTCAATTTTATGACGAGTTTAAATCACGAATTAAAAACGAAATCAAATCTGGGCAAATACAGCAAGATTTCTTATTTTTATTGATAGAATTTTTCAAGAGAGTAGATGAAGCAGACGCAAGGTTAGAAGAAATTAAGCAGGATTTGGAGATAGTAATAAAAAAACTAGAAGATGAAGTTAAAAATGTCAGGCAAGCATTAACTAATATACTGCAGCTATTAAGAAATGAACCTCAAATCAAGAACAATCCAACATTTAGTAAGATAGAACAAGATATTTCCCAGCTTGAAGCAGTAACAAAACAAATTGTTCAGCAAGACTTCAAAAACACGGAGGCGCTCAGATTAAATCTACAAACAGTATTGGAAGAGGGGCAATCACTTCTTGAACAAATGGAAAGACAATCAATAAAAGTAGCTGCATAAATTTTTGTAACAAATAATCCAAAAAATCAAAGTTATTTCTTCTTCTCTTCCAACCGGTCGCTCGGTTGGCACGCGTATCAAGTTGTATTTCGCTTCGCCCAATACAACGAATGTAGTTATTTCTTCTTCTCTTCTTTCTTCGGAGTTGCCGCAGCCGCTCCTGCCGCCGGTGCTGCGCCTGGAGCTGCTCCCGGAACCGCTGCCCCTTCTGCCGGCAACAATTCCTTTATCATCTCGTCAGGGACGCCTGCGGCAGTTAATTTTGCCTTTATCTCCCCCCTCGCCTTGCCTGTCATCTGCGCAATAATC
>CAZGTJ010000152.1:0-1537 GCA_964528545.1 uncultured Methanosarcinales archaeon | reverse complement strand
GCCTTATTTCCTCATCGTATCTGCCTGCCTCTATATCTCTTAATGTCTCCATTGCAGACTTTCCCTCGACAAGAATTCCCATTGACTGGCATGTGCCAATGACTTCCTTGACTTTCTCTTTTAATGATTTTCCAAGAGTCGCATCAAATTTCATCTTTGCAACCTTTATGACCTGCTCGATTAGAATGTCAGCAACCATTTCATGCTTTGGCTTTCCGCTTCCTTTTTCAAGGTTCACTTCTTTCTTGATCAAGCCGGAAGCAGGGGGAGTTCCTACAACAATTTCAAATGATTTTGTTTCTTTATCAATTAGGACCTTGACTGGCACTTGCATTCCCGCAAAGGAGCCCGTTTTCCTGTTTATCTCCATGACTACCTGCCCGATATTAACCCCCATCGGGCCAAGAGCTGGACCTAATGGTGGGGCGGCTGTTGCTTTTCCACCTTCAACTAAAACTTCAATTTGGTCTCGTGCCATTTTCTTATATAACAGGGTAATGAAATTTCATTTAAAAACCTTTACAGCGTTTCCTCTCCGGATTCCTCGTCAAGCGAGGCTGACGGAGATTCTTCTGACTCCCTTCTAATAACTTTCACAGCATCCATCTTGACTGTAATCGGAATCGGGACAGCGGCCTCAAGCAATTCGACAACAACCTCCTCTTTTGTCTTGTCGATTCTCGTGACTTTTGCGTTTTCCCTCTTGAAAGGCCCTGAAATGATTTCAACAATGTCATTTTTCTGGATATTCATCTCGTACTTGACCTGCTCAAGCAAGTGCTCTATTTCAGAATACTTGACCGGCTGGGGCAAAATGCCTCTTGCGTAAGGTATCTTGAAGCAGGCCTGCTCTGCATCTGCTCTTGTGGCTGCCTCAACAAAAATGTAGCCTCTCATCCCATGAGGCCTGACAACAGAATAGATTTCAAGCTTTTTTTTTGCCGCGTTTGATGCAACAAAGTCCATAACCTGGTCTTCCCTGTTTGCAGTCGTTCTTAATACAAAAATTGTCTCGTCTTCTCTTGCCATCTTAAGTTTCTTAACTGGGTTCTTTTTATTTTCAGTACAATCCTAGAAGAGATTACAGGATATGCCGGGTGTTTATAAAGCTATCGATTCAGAAAAACAGCAGGTTAATCATCTGTATCAAAAATCCAATAAGGCCTATGACTAAAATTCCAATGCCCGATACTTTGACAATTGTCTTGAACTCGAATCCTGTTGGTTTTTTTGTAACCCTGAAAACCCTGACGCATTCGGATAGAAACGTCTTTATCTTGTATTTCCACGTCGGATTGTTGATATTGTCTTCCATTTTACGAATGGATTTTTTTGCTGTATTTAAATATTGATATTTTACCTAACTTTTATTCTCTGTTTCAATTTAAATTAGCAGAAATAAAAAATCAATCCAAAAACTCAATGCCAAGATGCTGCTCGATTTCCTTTTTCTTTTTCTCGGCAGTCTTTTTTCCATTGCCAAATATCTGCGATGATTTTACTCCTGTGACTATGAGCATTGTCCTTATTGTTTTTT
>CAZGTJ010000151.1:926-3703 GCA_964528545.1 uncultured Methanosarcinales archaeon | reverse complement strand
AATGAAATAATTTAAATACAAAGGCGTGAACATAACCACTATGAAAAAAGCACCATTTCTGATTTTTTTTGTTTTATTAGCAATTCCTCTGGCTTATGCTCAAAATATCCCAAAAGTCAATACTTACCTAACTGACAAAGCTGGAATTTTGTCGTCAGCGACAAAAACGCAGCTCGAGCACGCCCTTTCAGGACTTGAATCAACAACAAACGGGGTACAATTCATTATTTACATTGAAAATGAGTATCCGAAAGGTTACTCGCTTGAGGAATACACTTTGAAAATTGCTGAAAATAACGGGATTGGGCAAAAAGAGGAGGACAACGGAGTTTTGCTCTATATCGCAATCAAAGATAGAGTTTATAGGTGGGAAATTGGGTACGGGGCTGAAAGCACTTTGAACACGCCTTTGCTTGGAAGAGTATCAAGACAATATCTTGAGCCGAATTTCAAGAATGGCGATTATGAAAAAGGAATTGTCGAGACTTTCGATGTTGTTGGCAAGATTTTGCTAAACTCGAACGACCCGGATATTGCAAAGCTAAAAAATGAGCCCGAAACTCCGAAAATTTCCAAAAGCGCGGTTATTATTTTATTGATAGGGCTTTCAATATTCCTATTGATATTAATGGGTGCTGCAAAACAGGCAGGCAAAAGCAAAAAAAGGTTTGGAGGCTATACGAACCATTACTACACCGGCGCTGCTGGAAGCATCTTTGCAGGAGGATTTGGCAAGGGCAGGTTTGGAGGGGGTTTTGGAGGCTTCTCAGGCGGCGGTGGAAACTTCGGGGGAGGGGGTTTTGGAGGACGGTTCTAGCAAGAAATAAATAATAGTAAATACCGCAAGGGAAACTATAAAAGTTTAATGGGCTAAAATGGCAAAAAACAAAAAATCACCGGAAACGAACCAATACGCCAAATTAGGCTGCCCAAGATGCTCGAATTTGCTTGTCAAAAAGCATATGCGCAAGATAAACCATCCTTCGGGGGCAATTTTGGATGTCTGCGACGCTTGCGGGGGAATGTGGCTTGATGCGCAGGAAGTAAAGCAGTTATATGATTTTTCAAATAAAAATAGAAAGAAATAAATACATTTGGCGGTTAATGTAATTTAGCATAATATCGGGTGAAAAATGGTCAAGAAACTGTGGATTGGCATTGGGGCAGTTTTAGCAGTTGTCCTTTTAGTCGCTTTTTGGTACATTGGAGCTTATAATTCTTTGATTAGGCTGAATGAAGACGTTAACAGCAAATGGGCGCAAGTCGAAACACAGTATCAAAGAAGAGTTGATTTGATCCCAAACCTTGTGAATACAGTTAAAGGGGCTGCTGGTTTTGAGCAGGAGACTTTGACGGAAATAACCAGATTAAGAAGCCAATGGCAGACTGTCTCGACCGTTAATCAAAAAGTCGCGACCGCAAATCAAATCGAATCGGCATTATCAAAATTGTTGCTTGTTGCTGAAAACTATCCTCAATTGACCGCCACAAAAAATTTCCAGTCATTGCAGGATGAATTGGCAAATACAGAGAACAAGATTGCAGTAGAAAGGGGAAGGTACAACGATGTCGTCAGGACATTTAACGCAAGAATCAAGACATTCCCGACAAATATAGTTGCAAGCAATTTAGGGTAAACAGATAGGGCTTACTTTGAGGCAACAGAAGGTGCAGAAAGTCCGCCAGTTGTGGATTTTGAGTAAGAGATTTTAATCTTTACAAGATTTTGTAAAAATGCAAACAACAGTTGTTATATTCAATAAATTTGGAGTCCTAAGAACGAGAATGGGCGTGAAGGAAAATGGGATTATTTTTTAGCTAGAATAAAGAATCTTTTAGCAGTATAACTTAATTCTTTTTGTATTTTTATTTTTTTGTGTAATTCACCTAATCTCGATAAATATTTATCTATGCTAAAATCATTTACTAACCATGGAACAACTTTCAAAAAATAAACCAAAGCATCAACATCTTTAAATATTCTAATCCAATTCTGGCAATTTATGTATAAATTATCAATAATTGGAATAGAGAACAGCGGAAAAACCTCAGTGGTAAGATCTCTTGACCAAATCGAAGGCGTTAAAACAATTCATGTAACTACTTATCAGAATAATGGTTTAAGAGTTGCAAGAGTTTCTGGTAGGATTGTAAATCGGTTCGCTCAATTTGGAGAGTCACAAAATCTCAAATCAGTTACAGGATTAGCATATTTATTACATCTTTTCCCATATTATTTTGAAGAAAGAGCAAAAAGTTCATCACAAGTTTTAGTTTCTGACAGAGACCCAATAGTAGATACTCTATGCTATTCTGATTTCTACCTTCCTGATGATTTTTCCAGAATGATAAGACCGCCATTAAAATTTCTGCTAGAACATTCATTTAGTTATCCAAATTCATTCTGTTATCTTGATGTATCTCCTGAAGTTTCAGCTAAACGCAATGATAAACCATTACAATTACATGATAAAATAAAACATTTGAGCAGATTAAAAGAACTATTTGAAGAAGATATATTTTTAGCTGAAAGGCAAGGAATACCAGTTGTTAGAATTAAAACAGATGCTAAACCGTTAGAGGAAGTTACAAGTGAAGTTAGATTTCATGTAAAAAGATTTTTGTGATTGTAAAGTACGGAGGCCATTACTTTCTTTTGAGAAACAAGTTAACAACGTACCACACGGGTGAAAAAAGTTTATTTAACGAGTCCGCCTTCGTGTCCTATCACAATATCGGTATCCACAGCGACTGTTAACCCCAATTCTTTGGCCTTC
>CAZGTJ010000151.1:0-916 GCA_964528545.1 uncultured Methanosarcinales archaeon | reverse complement strand
TCGCCAATGTGTACCCCTTCTTTATACAAAGGGTGGGGTACTACAACATCTTTAAACATCCATTTACCAAGAAATTCTTTCATTTTATCCAATACTCGTGGCTTCATAACAAGAAAGCCAAAGCCCGTTGCTTCGCACTTGACTATTCCGGACTTCTTATCTACATTAAGTGGGACCACCGTTCTTTTATCATCAAAATCAAAGTTCAGAACTAAAGGCTCGCAATTAAACCTATTATAGTATAATCCTCCAAGCATATCCGTTCCTGCAGACTCAAATTTTTCTGCAATTTCAACAACGTCCTTAACCGAAAATACCATATCGTCATCAAGCCATATTATAAGGTCAATTTGTTCTTTTTGTTCATCCGGCAAGTTTAGATAATATTTTTCAGCAAGAGAATTTCTTGCAAGTGTGATATACATTCCTTCGGACCAACCAAATTTTGCATTGTAGGCTTTTCGTATATTTAAAAAAAGTGATGCGAATGAAGCAAAGCTCCTTGATGTCATATACTTGTAAGTTGGTACTAAAAAAAGAATTGTTTCCACTTTATCGCTGCTCATTTACTCCCCCGTATATTGCTAATTATGATTTGTATATATTTAAATCTGTTTGCTAAACTCCCCCACAATCGGATTCACAACTCTTTGCAAGTCTTTCGGCTTCATCTTGATGCTTTTTGTGTGCTGCCCTGCATTGAAGGCGACAATCTCATTTTCAAGAATTCTCTTGTCAAAATAAACTTTCAGGTCAAACAAGTTTCCAAAAGGAGGGACGCTTCCTATATTGCATCCGGTGACTTGCTTCACCTGCTTTGCATCTGCTAATTCCAGCTTCTTGAACAGGGTAATTTTCTGCAATTTGTCCAAGTCAATTTCCCTGTCGCCGGAAACCACTGCTTGAATATACCCTT
>CAZGTJ010000150.1:0-3707 GCA_964528545.1 uncultured Methanosarcinales archaeon | reverse complement strand
CGTAATTTTTGCAAATAAAACATCTCCATTCCTGAAATATGTGTAGCCCTTTCTTACTTCACCCAACTTTCGTTCTTGCGATGATGTAATCATTTGCAGATACTCATCAACAGCGGACATCGGAACAAAAGAAACAGGCAGGGCATCAGTTTCATCTCTTATTTCCGATTTTTTAGGATTCAATTGGCAAATTTCTCCAAGAACTCTTACTTGCCATCCTCGGGCGCGCCATCTACTCTCTCTCTCTCTCTCTCTCGTATCGCCCGCCGTCATATCAAAAGCTTCGTGCAGAATTGACGCCTGAAGTGCTTTTGTTGTTTCTAAAGCTTCGTTGCGGAGTTTTTGCATCTCTTTTATCTTCCCCAGCAATCCCTCCAACCTCGCCACAATTTTCTTTTGCTCCCCAATCGGCGGGAGTGGAATTTTCAGTTCTTCTATCTGATTCTTGTTGATTGAATTAAACACCGCGCCAAGGTTTTGCTCTTATTGCGGCAAGGCCACGACCAATACAAATTTTTTCCGTAGCAAAATTAACGGGTCCAACTGGGGCTCTCACCGACATTAAAATATCATCCTTGAGTGCTACTTTGGTAATTTTCGTTGTCCAAGTTGTCGGGGAACCAATAAACTTTTCTGTAAACTCTTTTTTTCCTTGATAAAACGGCAGGCCATTGCCTTGCGTATTATAAAATCTACCCTCTGGTGATTGACCAGCAATTACCTCGCAGACCTCTCCTAATTTTTTTGTTGGCCAGCTATTTTTCATACAAAATTTGAATTACAAAACAACCCTGTTTCACTGGGTGTGTATCTGCAAATGATCGATCAGAATACTGAATTTTTCCACGCGTCTCCATTACCTGTAATTCTCTAACTTCTAAATTGTCTCCCTTCTTATCAAATGGTTGAACCTTGGCCGACCAACTCGAATTACAATGTACATTGCCTTGATCGTTCGTGTATGTTATTTCTAAATTTACGGGTATCGCTTTTCCTGCAAGAACACACCACTCATTATATGTTCGTACGAGTTGAATGCCAATCTGAAATGGATCGTCAGTAACGGTCTGGTACAGCGCCACCTTCGTTCGATCCTCTGCAATTGGTATTCCTTTTGATTTTGGCTGTGAGATGTTAAATGCCACACCACGACCAGCATTAAAACATTCAAAAACGACAGTAAATGCAATTTCGACAGTACCTTGAACGGAATTATGAATTACTTTACCGGGCGTGACACTTGCATATGCCATGCATTGAGGGTCTTCTCGTATACCTGTCCAAATGTCTTGCGGTCGTAATACTAAACTTGGCGCAGTATTCATGGCGGAATCCCATCCGGATTTTCTTAATGTCTTAATCGAAAACCAAAAGGATGCTATTGCCGTAATGCCAATCAAAATATTAGCAGCCGCATTTATATTTTCATTCCACATAGTAATTTCATTGAATTTCGCCTAATTACCTGGCACGATTTTCTGTTTTTCACTGGTAATTATGCTACATTCCGTGTAAAGCCAATACACAAACATCAATAGGTCTACTTATGCTTTTCAGTATCCCGATACTCTTGAAGATTAAAACTCACTCTGCCCGTTTTGAAAAGTATTTTCGAAGCAACTTCTGGGGACATACCGTAGTCAATTACAGCCAACCCCAAATCAAGCATTACTCGTGTATCAATAAAAATTATGTCCTCCAGACCCTTCTCGTGCTCTCCCTTATAGGCAAGACTTCTGTCCTTTGGATCAGTTTCGAGGTCGTGATTCAAGATTAGTGCACCCGTCTTTATGTCCTTATCTTTCCTTTGCGATATATGTTTCCACACCTGCGCGATAAAAAGTGGCGAGGGATTTTCGGCTTTCACCCCTTTTACTTCGGCGAGTATCTTTGTGCCTTCAATGTCAACTATCACATCTTCATTTAACAAAGAATCTTTTGCCTCATCTCCATCTTTAGTTGGGATTTTGAATACATTTCGTAGAACATCTATCGCACTGGCTTTTAATTCATTACCTGTCTGGGTAATCAGTCCACGAAGGGTTCTGTACTTCTCTTTGGTTCTTTCTTTTTGCTCTTTCAAATCTTTAATTTTCGCCTGTGCATCAGCGACAAGGGTATCAATTATTTCATCGTACGCGGCTATCTCTGTCGGATAATACGCATCTGAGTCAACCCAGTCTGAATGTGGCAGTTCTGGCAGGTGGCTCGGAAACATTTTTGCGAATTGTCGTAAAAACTTTTCAATAACCATGATATTGTTTCTAAATTGCGGTAACACAAGAATCCTTGGCCTATCTGTGGAACTGTATCTTTCGCCGTGATTAATGAAAATAGCCAAATCCTCGTTGTTGTTATTCCAGTATAAAGATTTTTCTTTGTATTCAGAGTCATCTTGAGTAAAGAGGCTTTCCCCATCAGTTTTAACATAATAGTGAGTTGGCATGATTACATCAAACTTCACTTCATTGAGGAGCTTTACCATCTCGCCTCTGCGTTCAGAATCGGTCGAATTTATAATTACATCTCTATTCATTACTTTTCGCAGCGCAATACCTGGTATACCAAGATTATAAAGGTCTACGAATTTGTAATCACCCAAAAAAATTACTATCGGACTTATTCCACGCCGGAGCCAATATTTTGTAAAATTTTTTTTATCCTCTTCGGTCAATTTTTTCGTTTTCCCGTTAAATTCCTTTTCTATAGGGTCACTGCATTGCAGGTTAATGAATACAGCATGGTATTCATAAATTGGATACGGAAAATAACAATCTATATTATCAACGGGTCTTATCTTTTTACCATCATCGCCCACATTGTCTCTGCTAAGTGAGCGGATTAGAGCTTCCTGCTCAGTGAGCTCTTTTATATCGCTCAAAAAACCCCTATCGAACGTCACGGGCAATATTCGGAGTTTTTCAGTTTCCCTCTCGGTAAAATTGATGAGTAAAATTTTGGAACTCATAGCTCTTGTTTAAGACAGTCAAGAATGTCATTAATCCTTTTTTCTTTCTCCTCAATCTGCCTAACCAACTCCACGGGCGGCCTGTGGATAAGGTCGGATTTGGCGTTGGGATTTTTGGCGGTGAAGTCGTAGGTCTTGAGCTTCTCGGCTGGAACAAGCCATGAAAAATCTGACTCGGCGCGTTTTTGGTATTTCTGCCAAACATCGTGTAAGGCCGCGTCGGTAATGGGTTTGCCTTTGGTAAATTTGCCTTTGATTTCGTAGTACCATACATCTTTTGTTGGCTTACCGCGCTCAAAAAAGATAATGTCGGTTTTTGGATTAGAGCCGGTGCCCAAAAAAATTCCTTGAGGAAGTGATACTACGGCAAAAAGATTATTTTCTTCTAAAAGTTCTTTTTTAGTATTCACAAATGCTTTCTCTGTAATACGGGACATAAAACCTTCATCCACAACCATACCGCAACGACCGCCGGGCTTGAGGCGGCGTAAAATATATTGCACCGCCAAAATCTGTGTCGCGCTTGTGGTATAGGGAAAGTTCTCTTTGATTATTTGAAATTCTTCTTCTCCGCCAAATGGCGGATTCGTAAGTACAATGTCCACGCGCTCGGAGGGTTCAATTTGACGAATGTTTTTGGCGAACGGATTACCACGCTTGAGCTTAGCGCCGTAGAGGTCATGCTAAATGCAGTTCATAACTCCGAGTAAAAACGGCACTGGCTTTTTCTCCTGCCCTT
>CAZGTJ010000149.1:0-3716 GCA_964528545.1 uncultured Methanosarcinales archaeon | reverse complement strand
ATGCAAAACGCAGAGAATGCCCTATGGACAGAGAAGTACAGGCCGAGTGATTTTTCTGAGATAAAAGGCCAGAAAGAGATTGTAAAAAGAGTAAAGGCTTTTGTTGAGCAGCAAAACTTGCCTCATCTGCTTTTTGCAGGTCCGGCAGGAGTTGGAAAAACAAGCTTGTCGCTCGTGATTGCGAAAAAACTCTTTAAAGACTCGTGGAGGCAAAATTTTCTTGAGCTAAACGCGTCGGATGAAAGGGGAATTGATGTTGTAAGAAACAAGGTAAAGGATTTTGCAAGGACGAAAGCACTGGGAGACGTGCCGTTCAAAATAATTTATTTAGACGAGTGTGATGCTTTGACGAGAGAGGCGCAGCAGGCGCTAAGAAGAACGATGGAAAATTATGCACAAACCTGCCGTTTTATTTTATCTGCAAACTACTCATCAAAAATAATAGAGCCAATACAGTCAAGATGCGTCGTTTTCAGGTTCAAGCCACTAGACAAGAAGGACGTTATGGAAATAATCGATAAGATATCAAAGCAAGAAGGAATAAAGATTGATGAGAAGGCAAAAGAATCGCTTTACGAGATCTCTGAGGGAGATTGCAGAAGGCTTGAGAACATCCTGCAAAGCTCGGCTGCAATTGGAAGCCATATTACAGATGAGCTGATTCACTCCCTTGCATCCTTTGCAAAGCCAAAGGAAATACGGGAAGTGCTCGAATTAGCCATCAAAAACAAGTTCATTGAAGCAAGAGGCAAATTGCTTGATTTAATGCTAAACTACGGGCTTGCCGGAATAGACGTGATCAAGCAGATACAAAAGGAAATTCTTGAGCTGGATCTGGACAATAAATCAAAGATGGTTCTTATGGAAAAATGCGGTGAAATTGAGTTTAGAATGACAGAGGGCTCTGACGAGTACATCCAATTGGAGGCGTTATTAAGCCAGTTTGCATTAGTCGGAAGCAAATAATCCGACAATGATAAAAACTAGTTGGTATCGGCAAGGTGCTTGACTAGTATCTTTGTCTCCTTGTTGTCAAGAACATTGTAGCCGACTCTTATTCCCAGCACTTTTTCAAGATCAACCCTATCGGCAACAAGCTCTACAGTGCATGTAATTGTCCTTCTCCCTCCTACAAGAATTACATCTCCGTCCTTGCCGTTATCAAGGCCGCCGCAGCTGAGGCCTGCAACAACAGGATCGACTGGAATTTCAGTAATTTCGACATGAACCCTGTTTTCAACCTCCCTTCTTAGTCGCGGGTCTTTCGGGCAGGCTGCATCAAACCCGCTTGATGGCTTGTTTCTATCGCTGAATATGTCAACATTGCCGCTTACTGAAATATCAAAGCTAAATGACAATTTGTCCTTTCCAACAACAGCCTGTCTGAAATTATTGATTTGTACAGGAGCGGATGATGTGTAGACAGTTTTTGCCCCAGTTGGATTGCAGATGTTGTTATCCCTGACATTTATCATGTCCCTAAGAACGCATAATTTGGTGTTTGCAAGCGTTTCATAATTGTAGCAGGCTTCGGCCCTCATTGTAAATTCGGTATTGCCGGAGAACTTGCTTGGGATAAAGTTGTCGTTTTCTCTTGGAAACATTGCGAAAGTTGTTGTTCCCTCGACAATATTTCCTTCAGCATCCCTTTTTTTTGCGTCTAAGGTGTCATCAGGCTGGACATCCTTTAAATCAGAAAAGCTCTTTCCAAAATCATTCGGGTCAAAGCCAATCAAATTGACTCTAATGTCGTTCCTGTCGACTTTGTGCTCCCCTTCATTCTTTAGTCTTATGATTGCCTTGAAAGCAAATGATTCATCATCAGTGACTTCTGGGGGAGGGCTGTCTTTTTCAAAATTCATGCTTATTCCGGCAGTCCCTCCTATGAAAGGGGTTCTTGGAGCGCTTCCTGTAGCTGTGCCGCTTCCGGATTTGCAGGCAGAAATGATTAGAACTGAAACTATGAGCAACGCAAGCAAACTGTATTTTTTATTCATAATCAGCCTCTTTAGGTGGAATAATTGACTTATTTATTTTGATGTTTGTATATAAAGTTTTCTGTTTACCAATCTGAATCTACTGGTAAAAGGTCTGGATTATTATACTGAGGTATTGAACTTGAAGAACTTGTCGATTCCCCAACAAACCCTGCAGACTCTTTTCTGATGCTTATTTTCTTCTCAACGCTTGTCTTGTAGCCATATAATATTTCTATCCTCATCGGACTCATGTAAGCTGATTTTGTATCTCCATAATCAGAGCTCGGCATCTCGCAAATAATGAACCCTTCACCATTAACCAACCTTACATCTCCGGATGCGCCTTTAATAAGGCCCCCTCCGCTTGTCATGAATGGACCGCATGATAGCTCTTTGGTTCCAACCCTTGCACTGGCGAGATAAATTTTGTTTATATCTTCCGATTTTAGCTCACCTTCAGGAGAGCACTTTCCCATTGAATTAAGGTAAACAATATTCCCATTTCCGGCATTTTTGAATGTGATTCTAAACTGAGTTTTAGTTGCAAAAGCCTCTTCGTCAATTGCAGTTATCGCAACAGGCCCCCCCTGGTCTGACATCGAGACATCACTAGCAGTGCACACTTTTTTTTGGTCAACTGTTGCGTATGGAATTGGGTCGATACAGACGTTTTGGGCTGTAATTGTCCTGTATTCATAGCAGGCGGTTGCCTGTATCGTAGGTTCATATTTTTCAACGTTAAGATTGCCAATATTAACCTGACCCTTAAACGTGAACAAATCTATGCCCCCATTAGGACTTATAGTGCTTTTTCCGTACAACGGCTTGTTGTCCAAAATTTCAGCTGTTTTGTCAAAAGCTAATATGTTCCTGTCAAAACCGCTTAGATAAATCCTCCCTCTTGGGGCAGGTATATTATCATCAGGCTGGGGGAACGCTCCTCTGTTTTTAACTTCAAGAACAACCTCAAAAGGTGTGTCAGAGCCTGAATCCACGCGAATAGTATCTGGAGGGGAATTTGAAAGGAAATTTATAATAACTCCCTCTTTTCCAACTCTTACATCTTCAACAGAGGTCTTGTCTTTTTTTGAATTGCAGGCAGAAATCATAACCATTAATGATAGTATTAGCAAAATCGTCAAAAATCTTCTTGGTTTTACCATTTTGACTTAACCCTGACTTTTTATATATAAATCTTGTTAAACCTAATATACAACTGGTTTTTGAATCACGATATTTGTGCTTATGCTTTGCACATAGCCGTAATCAATCACAACTTTTAATGGAGAGGCATAAGTGCCGTATTCTTTTGAGACACCTTCCTTAATAGCGCATCTGACAAAATCTTTTTTGTCCTTGAATCTTAGAAACCCAATCCCATTTCCATTATCACACTTCCCATTGATATCTGGGCAACAATCCAGCTGAACTTCCCCATTTGCTCCTGTAGTATAAGCTTTCAAGAATGCAACATTCCAGATATTACGATTTGCAGCACTTTGAGCATCTTTCATGAACTCTCCTTTCCCACACACTTTTGTGTACTCATTAATATTGACAGCATTTCCTCTCCCTCTATTCTCAACAAAAATCATAAACTGGGGTTTTGTTCGCGTTCCATCAGGAATCATGCTGCTTTCTATTTTTGTTACCGCAATTGGAGAGCCTTGTCCATTGCCGAAGCTTTGTTCTTTGACTGTACAAACTTTCTTTCCTGTATTAAGCCCAGCAATATCA
>CAZGTJ010000148.1:0-3743 GCA_964528545.1 uncultured Methanosarcinales archaeon | reverse complement strand
AAATTGCTTGGGATTTTGCCGGAGAATGAATTGACAAGAGTCAGCCCGGAGCTGAAGAAGAAACATTACAAGGCAGCTTAAAATTTTTTAAGCCGGCTTAATTAATGAAATAACAATGGCAGCAAAGGCGCCACAATATGATAATTATCAGGAAAAATAACCAAAGCACAAAATGGCACAGGACATTAAACCGACGAGAAGCGAGTTGCTGAGAATCAAAAAGCAGATTAAGCTGGCCAAATCCGGCCACGGCCTGCTCAAGAAAAAACGAGACGGCCTTATCCTTGAATTTTTTGAGATTTTAAAAAAAGCAAGAACTTTGAGGCAGGAAATGGTTAGAGAGTACCTTAATGCCCTTGAGAAAATAAATGTTGCAAGAGCCCTTGAAGGAGACTTAAGGGTAAAGTCAGTCGCAATGGCAATATCAAACGTGCCTGACATAAAATTAGTGACGAAAAACATCATGGGAGTCAAGGTTCCAAAAATTGAAAGCTCCGAAATCAGGAAAGATTTCATGAAAAGGGGGTACGGCGTTTATAATTCGTCAGCGATTGACGAGGCAGCAGCCGCCTACGAAAAGGTAGTCGAGAAAATAATATTAGCTGCAGAAATCGAGACCTCGATGAGAAAATTGCTTAACGAAATCGAGAGGACAAAAAGAAGGGTCAATGCGCTCGAATTTGTAGTGATGCCAAACCTGAACAGGATAAGGGCGTTTATCTCATTAAGGCTTGAGGAAATGGAAAGGGAAAACACATTTAGGATGAAAAGAATCAAGGCAAAAGCAAGTTCTTAGTGTCTATGATAAAAAACATCATTTTTAGGAAAACCATTTATAAATCCAACTAAACTAAGCAAGCCAATGTCCGAAAAATCAATCAAAAAAAAGCAAAAGGCAATCCTTAAAGTCGTCAAAACCATAAGAATTGTGAATATTGCATTGATAATCGCTTTTCTAATAGACCTATATTTCTGGATTAAAAGACATTGATTACTACTTAACAATACAAACAAACATATTTAAACCTAAATCAACCAATTGCCAGGAATGTTAGGATTTGTAATTGGAGTAAGCATACTGGCAATTTTGTTTGCTGTATTTTTTGCATATTACATAACAAAAAAGCCTGCAGGCGATGCAAAAATGCAGGAAATTTCCGACATAATCCACAAGGGAGCGCTGACGTTTCTGAAGAAAGAATACGAAATCCTTGTCTTGTTTATGATTATTGTCTTTATAATACTTATTTTTCTTCCAGACAACGGGCTAAAGATTGCAGTCTCATTTCTGATTGGAGGATTCTTTTCTGCGCTTGCAGGAAACATAGGGATGAGGGTTGCAACAAAGGCAAATGCAAGGACGGCAGAGGCAACAAAAAGCCACATAAGCGACGGATTAAGGCTTGCGTTTTATTCAGGAAGCGTGATGGGGCTTTCTGTTGTTGGAATCGGGCTCCTCGGGATTGCTGCATTATACTATTTTTTCAATGACCCCACTATCATATACGGCTATGGCTTTGGAGCTTCTTCAATTGCGCTTTTTGCAAGAGTTGGCGGGGGAATATACACAAAGGCTGCTGACGTCGGAGCGGACCTTGTCGGCAAAGTCGAAAAGGGGATTCCGGAAGATGACCCAAGAAACCCCGCAGTTATTGCAGACAATGTAGGAGATAATGTCGGGGATGTTGCCGGAATGGGCGCTGATTTGTTTGAGAGCTATGTGAACAGCATAGTTGCAGCAATGGTTCTGGCAGTTGCAACGATGGGCGGAAACTTAGTTTATGTTATGCTTCCATTGGTTTTGGCGGCGCTTGGGATATTGGCATCAATCTTTGGAATATACTTTGTCAGGGCAAAGGACGAAAAGCACCTGTTTAATGCCATGAACAAGGGACTTTATGCAAGCACATTGCTTGCCGCTTTGTTTGCGTTTGCTTACATCACGGTTAATAAAATTGATGTGGGGATATTTTATGCAGCGCTTTCAGGCCTCGTTGTTGGGATTGTAATTGGATTGTTTACTGAATATTATACCTCAAACCACAACAAGCCAACGCAAAGCATTGCAATGGCGGCGCAGACAGGCGCCGGAACAAATGTGATTCAGGGGCTTGCAGTAGGCATGCTCTCGACTTTAGTTCCGGTTGTTTCAGTTTCAGTGGCAGTTCTTATCGCGTACAAATTTGCAGGATTATACGGGATAGCAATTGCAGGAGTCGGGATGCTTGCAACTTTGGGCTTTACTCTGGCAATCGAAACGTACGGTGCAGTTGCTGACAATGCCGCGGGCATTTCAGAAATGGCAGGGATGGGGAAAGAAGTAAGGGAAAAAGCAGAACTGCTTGATGCCGTCGGAAACACTACAGCTGCAATCGGAAAAGGATTTGCAATAGGAAGCGCTGCGCTAACCGCCCTTGCTTTGTTTGCAAGCTTTACCCAGGTTACCCACATTGACGTCATTAGCATAATCGACCCTAAAGCAATTGTAGGCTTGTTCATAGGTGGTATGATACCGTTCCTGTTCAGCTCGTTTGCAATGCAGGCGGTTGGAAAAGCTGCATCTGGAATTGTTGAAGAAGTGCGAAAACAATTCAAGGAGATAAAAGGGCTGATGAGAGGAAAAGCAAAGCCCGATTATAACAGGTGTGTCGCTATTTCAACACAATCTGCCTTAAAGCAGATGATTGCGCCTTCCCTGCTTGCGATTTTTGCCCCGATTTTGATTGGGCTGGTTTTTGGGATAGAAGCCTTGGGAGGGCTCCTTGTCGGCTCATTAGTTTCAGGGTTTGCGCTTGCAATATTCATGGCAAATGCAGGGGGAGCGTGGGACAATGCAAAAAAATACATTGAGGCCGGCAATTTCGGGGGCAAGGGAAGTGATGCGCACAAGGCGGCAGTTGTCGGTGATACAGTTGGAGACCCTTTCAAGGACACGGCCGGGCCTTCGCTTAACATTTTAATCAAGATGATGTCGATAGTCGCTATTGTGTTTGTGCCGTTGATTTTATGATTTTTAGGATAGTTCTAACCCATTTGAAGCTAATCTCAAGTCAATTCCGTATTAAACAGGCACTTTAATCAGAAATCCTTAAATACTTCAAAATGTAGTTCATATAAAGTTATCCGAGGGGCAATCAAAATAGTTTTAACATTTTACCAGTCCTCTCGTCAAAAGACTAAGAGGTGCGAGAATGAAAGTAAGAAAAATAGATGTCATGTCTTTAGCAAAGATTCAGGCCATAATGATGGCTTTTTACGGATTGTTGGTGGGATTAATATTTGCGTTACTTGGGCCTGCCATCAAAGGAATGATGCAGAATAATGTGCTCCAAGGGGCCATGATGCAATATCCGTTTGGAACGATGGGCTCGATGGGGGCTGCAAGCATCATAGTTCTTCCAATAACTTATGCTATCGGGGGCTTCGTTATGGGAGCTGTATTCGCTTTCGTATACAACATCGTTGCCGGTTGGGTCGGCGGCGTGGAATTAGACCTGATCAAATAAATTTTTACTTGCTAAGATAATAAATTAAGATTGCAAGAATAAGGACAATTGTTGATGTAAGTATCCACACATAGTGGTGTGGCTGGAGCCTTTCCAGCTCGTCCTGCCCTTTAACGCTCAATTCAAGCTCCGAACCCATAATCTGTTACTTTGATAGAAGGTATATAAATATTTCTTAATCAATAGCACCAAAAACTTTAAAACTAAAGAATTTTTCCGAATTGCATGCAGAAATTT
>CAZGTJ010000147.1:0-3753 GCA_964528545.1 uncultured Methanosarcinales archaeon | reverse complement strand
AGAAAAGTTTAAATATAAAGTGCTATTATTCATTTCACATGACGCACAGCAGCAATAGAATTATTATCGGTATTTCTGTGATTTTGCTAGTGCTGATACTGGTGTTATAAACACACCTTGATTGTTACAAAAATTCTAACAAGATTAAAGGTGTGACAAAAAAATGTTTAGACAACAATCTATGGCTGGTTCGGGGAATGTGGCTGTTATAGAGATATCGGACGCAGTTAATGCGACAAAATCCAAGATGGCAAGAATCATACCCGAAAAAGGCATGAACTACAAAAGAAGGGAGGTTGCAGGGTACAGGAAGGCGGGCAGGACCCAGGATGTCAGCTATGACTCATCTTCAATTGATTTGGAAATGCCCAATGGAAGGCATAGGGGAGTTGTGTTCATTCCTGATGACCCAAAGCGACAGTTTCGTGTCAAATATTCGATAATTCCAGAAGGCCTTCATCCAGCATACAGGGGCCTGGAAAATGCAATTGCAGGCAATGAAATCAAGGCGTTCGTGATGTACGCAGTTCCAGACGGGATGCAGAAATCCTCGGTGCCTATGCCTAAAATATATGACGGCCATAGAAGAGAGGTTAATTACAGGAAAAAATGAATAGGTCAGGTAAAATAAAAATACAAAATAGGGTAGTTACAATAGTCTCAATTCTAGCTATTATTGTCATTATTATTTTGTAAAAGGATTCCAAAATTTTTCTTGGATCTCTTGAAGCCAACTTGATACAAAACTGCAAAAAACGAAAACGACACGGAAAACAGAAAAAAAGGATAAAAATGCATGCAAACAACATATACGCAAAGGAAGTGGCGAGAAATTTATTTTTCGACGACAAATTAAAAATAGATACGGAGGTCATAAACATGAAATTCACAATTGAAACCATATTGATGGAAGACAAAATGGAAGAATTTTTGGATAAGTGACTGGATGGCATGGGGGCTGCCTGCCGTTTATTCCGGCAAACGGAACGGCCAAGAGCGTGAAACTCTGAGAGACGACCGAAATCTTTAAATAATCTCATTCTTATTTTTCCATTTTCAATTAAAAAAGAGGTTGATGGGGATGGCCAGAAAGGATGATTCGGAGTTTGCGGATATTTCTATATTAAAGGGAGAAGCTGGCAGGAAAAGCATTTCAAATGAGGATTTGCATGAGGCAATTTCCAAAGTTAACCAGTCATTGCAAAGCGTTTTGGAGGTATTTGCAGCCGCAACAGAGCAAATCAAGATTGAAGACAAGGATATAGAGGCGGATGCAAGAAAGCACGAGGCAATTGTGGCAAAGCTTGACAAGCTTATCGAGCAGAACAAAACTATTGCGGAAGGCATGGTCGCAGTAGTTGATGTAATCAAGGAGAGAATTCCTCAGGCGGTAAATGAACTCTCACAAAAGCAAGAGCCACAGTTCAAGCCTCAGCCTTGGGCTCCGCAGCAGGATACAAGGCAAATGCCCGCTCAACCTCAAGTGGACTGGAATCCAAAGCCCGAGCCTGCAAAGCCAATGGCCCCAATGCAGCCTCAGATGGCACAGCCTATGACTGCACCAATGGCAGCTCCTATGGCATCGTCAAATGGAAGCAGCTTTATGCCGCCTCCGCCAATGCCGTCGGATTTTGGAACAGAGCTTCCTAACCTAGGCATGCCGGAGCCCGACATAAAGACGGGGGATGAGCCTCCAATGCCTGAAGACAGGAGGAAAGGGCTTTTTGGTGCATTTAGAAAATGAACATTCCTTCTGAATCAAAAACTTTCAGGAGATTTTCCAGGCATCTTGCCAAGGCAGGCAGGGTGCAGATCAACAGAGTCAAGTCAAGGCAGGAAGTTGATGAGCAGCTTGCAAAGATGAGAAAAAACATCATACGAATGAGGCTAAGCTACAAGGACATTGACGACCTGAAGGAAAGAATGCACGACATGATCTACTGGGAGGGAATGTTCCAGAAAATTGGAAAACGGGACAGCGGGGAATCAGAAATATTGAGAGCAACAATTGAAAGATTGGAGCATGAGCTTTATCTCGAGAAAGATGAGAACAGAAGAATCGTGCAGGAGAACAATGCAAAAATCCAGCAGCTTACGGAATCCCTTGAAAGCGTCAAAAACAAGCTGAAGCTGATGATGCTTGAAAAGGTGAAAAAACACCACAGAATTAAATTTCTTGAAGAACAGATGAGCGGGTTATCCGACAAGTAAAAATTAAATTATAAGTCTCGAGACATTATTGTATTTCGCTGGTTTGACTTGGCTCTTTTGCAGGCTTTCTCAATCATTTTCTTGACCTCATCTTCAATGGCAATGTAGAATTCTTCTGCAACGCTAAGTTCTTTCCCATCAACTTTTGCAAGTTCCTTGACTTGAGATTTAACGATAACAGATTTTGCCATATTTCAGTCGTGCGTAAACCAGAATATTAACTTTTCCTTTTCTTTCTTGTCCAACCTGCAGAATCCAAACCTTACGAACTGGACCATCTCGCCAACTTTCATTTTTTTTGCCAATGGCTCTGCAAGGCCGGTCTTGGTTTCCTTGGTCGGCATTAAAACTTCTATTTTTGCCAGTTTATTTTCAACCGGAAGCCAGTGCATTATTTTATCGCCGTGGTTTTTGTAGTTTTCATAATCAAGCGAGTCAAATGCGAACTTGCCGTTCTCTTTTCTAAAATTCAGGCAGTCCATGAACCTGTACATCTTCCCGTTTTCCAGCTCATCGAAATCTTTCTTGGAAATGTAAAACCTGCCTTTAGTCTTGAATCTGCGGGCCCCTCTTTTATCGTCTTCAGGATGCAGTTTCAGCTCAACTTTTTGCGAAGGCGCATTTTCGACAAAAATCTCGACTGGATTTTCGATGAAAAACAGCCGATTTACACTTTTGTCAAGGGCCCTTCTATTGTGGGCAATCAGGTCGTCCCAAGTCAGAACAGCCTCGTTTTTTGTGAGGCCGGTTGACAAAACAAATTCCCTGACCGCCTCCGGCACAAATCCGCGCCTCCTTAATGCCACCAAAGTTGTCAATGATGGGTCGTCCCATCCAATAAGCTCCATGTTTTGGACTTTCTCCCTGATCACTCTTCCGGAGCTCTCAACGCCTTCAAGATTGAACCTTGCAAATTCGTAAATTTTTGTCTCGCCAAATCCCGCTAATTTTTGTATTATCCTTTGCAGCTCATTTCTTAATTCGAATTCTTTTGTCCTTAGCCTGTGCGTTACGCCCTCAATTCCGTCCATTATCCCGTTTTCAAAGTCATAATTTGGCCAGACCTTGTATT
The DNA here is from genome assembly GCA_964528545.1 of uncultured Methanosarcinales archaeon. Taxonomy (GTDB): domain Archaea; phylum Nanobdellota; class Nanobdellia; order Woesearchaeales; family GW2011-AR4. Next base: position 470 of record CAZGTJ010000147.1, on the reverse strand, counting down.
TTTTCTTTGTTCTTGCATGGGGCTTGTCAATAATTCTGAAGATGACTGGGTCCCTTAAAGTGGAATTATCACTTTGCATGTCCCCTTTCAGCCTTAAAACCATTGAGCCTTCCTCGGCCTTCTGCATTTTTTTCCATTCGGCAAGGTTAATTTCAGGGGATTTTTTCCTGCATCCGCACTCAATGCCCTCTTTTCTTTGCTCTTTCATTGTTTCGGCGCTGCAGGTGCAGATGTATGCGCTGCCCTGCGTGACGAATTTTTTTGCATAGCCGTACATCTTGCTCATGTAGTCAGACGCGATGTCAACCTTATCCGGGATTATTCCGAGCCATTTGTAATTGTCAAGATGGATTTTATAGAATTCCTTATCTGCGAGCTCCGGATTAGTGTCCTCAAACCTTAAAATAAACTTTCCGTTGTATTTTTTTGCAAGCCCGTAATTTACAACAATGGCCTTTGCGTGCCCTATG
>CAZGTJ010000146.1:0-3777 GCA_964528545.1 uncultured Methanosarcinales archaeon | reverse complement strand
GGCACTCTTGTAGTGTCCTTTGGTACACCTATTTTTTAAGGAATTTCTCAATTTCATATAGATTGATATTGACATAGGTTTTTAGCTGGTTTTTTGTATCCTTTCTCATTAGGTAAGCGTATTTATGGGCGTTTGAGCTGTGATCAAGCCTTCCAAACCTAATCTCAATTTTAAGGCTAAGCAGTTTGCCGAGAAAATATTCTAAATTTGACTTTACATCTGCTTCTCTTCCGTTAAAGTCCATACAAGCGTTCAAAATAAGCGGAGAAATGATTTTTTCAGATTTAAAAAGGTGATAAATTATTATTGAGTAAATGCGGACCTTCAAAAGTGTTTTTCCGTTTTTGGATTTCTGATACCTATAAATCCCCTGACCATACCTTGAATTAATTGTACTGATGAAATCTTGGGTAATTTTAAAGCCCTTAATCTTATTATCCTTATTTGCAATGCAAACTGTGTAATCCCTGCTTAACAAATCTTCACCGCTTACATCAATATCAAATTCCATGCCTAATCCCTTCCAATTTACCAAACTTTTACTTCTCTTTTATTTCCAGATTTATTTCCACAAATTCTACAAAACATAATTAACGCCTTTTTTCTTTAGTTGGTTGATGGATATCCAATTATAAAATTTATCATTATTGACTAGAACATCACGACCACTTCACTTCCAAGAAATGCGCAGAGCACGAGAAGCATGGGTCGTAGCTTCTTATAAGCTTCTCAACCTCGAGCACAATTTTCTCTTTTCTTTTGCTTGCTACAGAAGGCACGAAATCCCTTATGTCCTCCTGTATGTTCAAAAGGTTCTGCGCTGTAGGCGTTATTATGTTAGCGTTTGTTATGGTGCCCTTGTCATTTATGGTGTAATCATGCCATAAAGTGCCCCTTGGAACTTCAATCGCGCCAACTCCATTGCCTGCTTTGAGCTTCGGCTTTTCCACAGCCTCGCCCCTGATATCAAGATTTTCACATATCCTTATAGCTTCGTCAATGCAATGCACAATCTCGATTGCCTGTGCAACATTGTTCAAATACGGGTTTTTTGATGGCAGCCTTATCTTTGACAGCTTGAGCATTTTTTTCGCATTTTTGCTGAGCTTCCTGTGGCTGTTGTTTAATCTTGACAAAGCGCCCACCATGTACCTGTGGTCGCTTTTCACGACAAAGTTGGCAGTTGACCTTGGCTCGTGGTACTCGTTAATAAATTCTTTATACTGGGATTTTCTGAAAGAGCTCTTTTCCGATGAAAACTCACCTTCAAGGACAGCGTAGGAATTTTTGTCAACCAAGGAAAAGCACTCCGTCCTGCTTTGGAACTCCGGATACTTCAAAGAGAAAAACAGTTTGCATGCTTTTATTGCATCCGCTTTTGCAGATTCCAGCTGCTTCCTGATAACCTGCAAATCAGGTTTTTTTGGCAGCTTGAGCCAGCCTCCAACGGTTGCTGATACAGGATGCAGGTCCCTGCCGCCTATAGTTTTAATTGCCAAATTGCCTGTTTTCATCAGATTCAGCGCATTCTGGAGTTGCGGCCTGTATTTGGAAGCCATTGCCAATGCAGACTCGTAGCCAAGGTAATCGGGCAAGGCAAGAAAGTAAAGATGAGTGGCGTGGCTTCTTATTCTTTCCCCTAAAGTAAGGAGCTTTCTTAATTGCAGGGTTTGCTCGCTTGGCTCGTAATTCAAAGCGCCTTCGACCGCGGAAATTGCCGCAATTACGTGCGCACAGCTGCAAATTCCGCAAATCCTCGATGTTATCTCATGCGCTTCAAAAAATTTCCTTCCCCTGACGAGCCCTTCAAAGTACCTTGAGCCTTCGACCGCGGAAAGCTGGCACTTCGTTATTCCGCCTCTTTCCATACCAAGCTCGAGCTTCGCATGCCCCTCTATCTTGGTTATGTGGTTTAAGGTTATTGTTTTTGACATTTTAATCAGGATAACTAAAATTTCCAGCCTTCTACTCTACACATTTCAATAATGTTTATACATTCGATATTATAATCTTTACATACAAATGGAATTTTTACTTTATTGCCTCTTAACTTTTCTTCTGTAACAATTATTCTGCCTTTTACTGTATTAAATAATGTTTGCTGGGTAGTGCTTCCCATCTCTACTGCTAATGCTATAACAAATGGATCTGCCGCCGCAGTTTCATTATCTAATTTTGCCAATGATGGATATTTTGACAGAATTTGCCTTACTATTTCCATCTGTTTCTCGTTTAATTCCCTAAAGAATTTCTTTTGTTTTTCCACCCACTTTTTTAATGACTCATCTCTCCCAAGAAAAGCAAGAATTTCTTTACGAACTTCTTTGTGAGAGATTAAATATCCTTTTTCTATCAATTTCTCTACATTCCTCCAAAGTGTAGGAAAAACATCAATAGGGTAACGCCTATTTAATTCTATAAGTGAACTTGAATCAACTACATAGTAATTTATCGTCGTCATTTTTTAGCCTTGCTCATAACTTTATCCAGATTATTTGATTTAATTGAAAGATAATCTAAAGCATCGCTGTGTGTGATAAATCCCTTATCCACATTATTTACAACAAGAGAGACAAATTTCTGCCCTCTTTCGCTTAGACATTGCTTATCTGCCGTTGGTCTAAATCCGCCTTTTTTTTCCGCTTTAGCTTTTGGCTTTAGAATTTCTGGCTTGTATTTGTCAATAAATGCGCCATATTGCTGTTTTGAAATAAAGTTTAATCTATGCATATTGTAAAAGAGCATTGCTTTGCTTACTTTGTATGCTCTTGAAAGTTTACCAACGTCTTTATTCTGGCTGAACTCTGTTTTAGCTAGTGCTTCGGGAAGCAAAAAAGCGGATGAGAAGTCATTACACCATTTCTCAACATTCCCAATACCTTTAACAAACAAAGAATTTTCAGGCATACTTACTCCGCTTTCATTTAGGAGAACATGTCCAAATTCATGCATAAGAGTAAATATTCTTGCTTCTATCTGGTCTTTTGAATTAACAACAATAACAGCAGGAGAATCATCAACTAATGTAAATCCTCTTGCATCTTCAATAGGCATAGAAATTTGGAATACAATGATATTTTTATCCTCAATCGTATCCCTTAAAAAATTAAATAATTCGTACGGAGTTTTAAACTTCTTTTGTTTTGTCTCATCAAACTTAAATTCTTCCCTGTATTTCTCCGCTATCTTCTTTGCGTCTTCTGATTGTTTAACGATTGAAACAAGCTTGTTTAAGTTTGCATTTAGATTTTCTGAAAGCTCCTTGCTTATTTTCTGCAATCTTCTTGCTCTCCTTATTGACAAAATAGTTTTTTTGTCAAATTTTCCTACTTTGTCAGGAAGCATCCTATAATCTTTTGGCAGAGGTTTTTCTTTTGGTGCTTCTGGCAGGAAAAAAACAGCGAGAGGTCTTTTAACAATTTTAGCCAACTCTTCCAATTGCTTTAAAGTAGGGTTTGATTCACCTTTAATCCAACTTCCAAATACATTCTGGCTAACTTTTAATTTTTTAGAGATGTCTTCCTCTTTCCAGCCAGCGCTATCCATAACCCACTTCAGAATTTCAGGTTTTACCTCAATGCTTAAAGTTTTTCTTGGCATTTTAAGTTAAACTTTCCTCAATTATCTTCTTTTCATCTTCTGTTATTCCGTATAATTTGTAGACTAATTCATCAATTTCATTGTCTGTTTTCTTTATTTCTTGCTCTAATTTTGCAGTTTCAGAAGTCTTTTTATTACCAAATTCACTTAATCTCTTGCTATTTTCCAATTGTCTTT
>CAZGTJ010000145.1:0-3778 GCA_964528545.1 uncultured Methanosarcinales archaeon | reverse complement strand
AGTAATTCTCCAATTTTGCCAGTGGATACGGAACATCAGGCGCTGTCACTCTTTGAACAGGGGCTTCAAGGCTTAATAAAGCTTTTTCGTTTATCTGCGCAGCAAGCTCTGCCCCAAATCCGCAGGTTCTCATTGCTTCGTGCACTATGACGCATCTTCCTGTTTTTTTGACAGAGTTGATTAATGTCTCGGCATCATAAGGGTAAATTGAGCGCATGTCGATTAATTCAACGCTGTATTTATTTTTTAATTGCTCCAATGTGTCTTGGCACGTCTTAACCATAGAGCCCCATGCAACAAGCGTCAAGTCATTTCCCTGCTGCAGTACATTTGCTTTTCCTATCGGAACAGTGTATTCTTCTTCAGGAATGTCCTGCTTTATTGCCCTGTAAATCCTCATCGGCTCGTAAAAAATGACCGGGTCAGGGTCTCTTATGGCTGAAGCAAGCAGGCCTTTTGTATCGTACGGATTTGACGGGATAACCATTTTTAATCCAGGAGTGTGCGCGAAAATCGCTTCAGTGCTTTCACAGTGCAGTTCCAATGCCCTTATCCCTCCGCCGTAAGGAGTGCGCACAACCATTGGGCAAGTAAACCTGCCTCTGCTTCTTACCCTTATCCTTGCTGCATGCGAGTACAATTGGTCAAAAGGCCCTAACATGAACCCGGAAAACTGTATCTCGGCAACCGGCCTCATGCCATTGACAGCCATTCCGATAGATGCGCCGACAATTCCAAGCTCTGCAAGCGGAGTGTCAATCACCCTGTCAGCTCCAAATTCAGCCTGCAAGCCGTCTGTTGCCCTGAAAACTCCGCCGTTTTTGCCGACATCCTCCCCAAGCACAACGACATTCTTGTCCCTCTGCAATTCTTGCCTTAATCCCATTGTTACCGCTTGGACTATGTTTGCTACAACCATTTTAAAACAAATCTTCCATCTGCTCTTTCTGCTCAGATGTCATTTCGGCAAAAACATAATTAAAAATATCTTTTGGGTCTGCCGGCGTTATTTTTTCAAATTCCGTGACTGCTTTTTCCACAATATCCTTTGATTTGCTCAAGACGTCCTCTTTGTACTGCTCATCAAGCAGTCCTTTTTTGCGCATGAACTTCTCAAGCCTTTCGATTGGGTCTTTCTTTGCCCACATTTCCATTTCTTCCTTTGTCCTGTACCTTGATGCGTCATCAGAAGTGCTGTGGTCGCACATCCTGTACGCAAGGCATTCTATAAGGGTCGGGCCGTTTCCGCTTCTTGCCTTGTCGACAGCATCCTTCATTGCCTTGTAAACTGCAAAAACGTCCATGCCGTCAACTTGGAGTCCTTCAAACCCGTAAGCGATTGCCTTCTGCGCAATTGTCTCTGCTTTTGTTTGCCTTGCCCTTGGCACAGATATGGCAAATTGGTTGTTTTCGCATACAAACACAACAGGCAGGTTGAAAACTCCTGCAAAATTCATTGCCTCGTGGAAGTCCCCCTTTGAAGTTGCTCCGTCGCCAAACCACGTGGCTGCGACTTGCTTTGTGCCTCTGAGCTTTGCTGCCCATGCCGCGCCTGCTGCGTGAATTTCCTGAGTGCCAACAGGAATCGAAATTGGGAAATTGTTCACATTATCAGGGGCTTTTTGGCCTCTTTCATCTCCGCTCCAATACTGAAGAATCTGGACTATTGGCTGCTTCCTTGCAATCAGCAATCCGGAATTCCTGTACATTGGAAACACAAAATCAGAATCCTGAAGCGGCAATGCGGAGCCCACTTGGCAGGCTTCCTGGCCTTTGAACTGGATGTAAGTTCCCAAGCGCCCCTGCCTTTGCATGTTGAAAGCCTTTTGGTCAAATGCCCTTATCAGAACAAGCATTTCGTACATTCGCTTGATTTCTTCGTTGGAGAGCTTCGGCATCAATGGCTCGTCAACGTTGCCTTCTTCGTCCATTATCTGGAGATATTCTATCTTGAATTCCTTGAGCACCTTTTTTGGCATTATGCAACCTCTTGAAAGCAAATTTTTAGGGTATTTATAAATTTTGTTGAAAATATTTTTAGAGAATCAGCGGACAAGTTCAACGTTATCCATGTTTTCAAACTGTTCCTTTTGTTGCCTATCAGCTTAAACTTGCAAGAAAAGACGTAAGAGATGGAAAAATGAGTTTATTTTCTTATCAAATTAGGAGGAATGGAATATGCAGAATTTCAAAAAGATTTGAAAAGTTTTAGTAAGGACATTTCACATATTCTAAAAGACATAAGGAAGTTTACGTGTCACCTAAATAAAAATCAGTCCTATAAAACTATCTTATAGTTGATTTTTTACCACATTCTTTACATGTCGGGAATTCCGATTTCCATAATAACAGTTTCAATTTCCGAGCACGTTTAAGAATATCTCAAATTTATTTGTTAATGATATTTTTGACGAACAATTCCCCTGCCCTGTAAGAACTCCTCACAAAAGGCCCAGATGCGCAGAACAAAAATCCAAGCTCCAAAGCTCTTTCTTTATAAAACCTAAATTTTTCAGGCGCAACATATTCATTGACAACCAAATGCCAGTCTGATGGCCTTAAATATTGCCCAATTGTTAAAATGTCAACATTAATTGCCCTTAAATCCTCCATTGACTGCACAATTTCTTCGTCTCTTTCTCCCAATCCAACCATTATCGATGATTTTGTGTATATTTTTGGATTCAATTTCTTTATATTTTCAAGAACTTTCAATGATTGGCGATAATTGGCCCTAACATCCCTTATCTTTTTTGTCAGCCTTTCAACAGTTTCTATGTTGTGCGCTATGACTTCAGGCTTTGCATCGACTATTTTTTTTAAGTCGCTTATGTTGCCTTTAAAGTCGGGAATCAAAATCTCGACAATTATTTTTGGGTATTCTTTTTTTATTTCCCTGATGCATTCTGCAAGATGCGAAGCGCCTTGGTCTTCCAAATCATCCCTGTTTACAGAAGTCAAAACAACATAGTCAAATAATTTAATCTCTTTTAATGCTTCTGCAAGCTTTTTTGGCTCGTCTTTGTCAAGCTGCTTCATCGGGTTGCCTGTCTTGACGGCGCAGAACTTGCATCCTCGCGTGCAGACATCTCCCATCAGCATGAAGGTTGCGGTTCCGCCATTCCAGCACTCCGAGATATTTGGGCAGTGCGCAGACTCGCATACGGTGTGCAGCTTATAGCCGTTTAGCGTGGACTTTATATTGGAAAATTCACTGTTTACGGCTAATTTAATCTTCAGCCACTCCGGTTTTTGAAGTTTTTGTTCCATTGCTTACAGCACACTCTTATTTTCTTAGATATTTATCAATCTTACCATTTTATGGTGAAAAACAAAAGAAAAAATGAAAATTAATTACCAAAAAATAGAATAATAGAATATTACTTCAGCTCGCCGGAAGCCCAAGCCCTTAGTTTTTCGATCTTCTGGTTGCCGCAAAGCTTTTTGCCTGTCTTTTCGTTGTAGAACAAAGGGATTCCGCCGCAAAATGTGCTTCCATCAGCGTTTTTGTCTATTTTCTCAAGCCACGCTGCATTGTTTGCATCGTGCCAGACTTCAATATGTTCTATGTGTATTCCCTCTTTCTCTAGGTCCATCAGTATCGGGTCCATCTCCTTGCAGTGCACGCATTCCGTGCCAGAAAACATTATAAGCCTTTCACTCATTTTTCATCACAGATTAAGAATATGTTGGGTCTTTTTTAAAGGTTTTGATGAACCTCCTATTTGTGTTATCCAGAAACTATTTCCCTACGACAAGTTAATTGTAAGTATGAAAC
>CAZGTJ010000144.1:0-3783 GCA_964528545.1 uncultured Methanosarcinales archaeon | reverse complement strand
ATATTCATCGCTCTTGGAGCCCCTATAAGGCTAAAAACCAGCGCATCTTCATTCTCGTCAAGTGCATTGACTTGATAATTGTAAATTGCATCCTCTGTTGCAATCAGAACGGGCTCTGAAATAATTTCAGGCGCAATCGGGGGGTAGGTCATGTTGAGCATGAAATTGACATTTCTCATGACACCATTTAAGGCAACTGTTATGTTTGCCTGATTGTACTTGTTCCAAGCCTTTATGACTATTATACTGCCATCATTTCCCTTGAGCGAAACAGAATAACCTCCGGAGCTTCCAAGCCCTGTTTTTCCGTATATGACCTGCCCGCTTGTCGAATCCTCAACGTAAAAATTGACCCCGGATTTTACTTGCGTAATCCCGTCAAGCTCCAGAATTATTCCGTCAATTCCATGAGGCACGGGAATTGCAATAGCATTGCCCATGAGGATTAGAAGTGCGATGAAAAGAAATCCGCATTTCAAGATAATTTTCTTAATCAATTTGTCACCCTCATTTTTTCTCCTTCCTTGATTTTTCTTCCTCTGACTTGTTTAGCTGCTCTATCGCCATTTCGACAGCATGGCTCCTGTTTCGAAATTTGCGGTCCTTAATCAGAGAATTAAGCTTATCGGCTATATCCTTTTCAATTGTTATGGATATTCTTTCTTTCATAATTGTCCAACATTCAAAAGTATTACAAAATATTATTTTATCTTACGAAATATTACTCTAATATTTAAGCTTTTTGGCTTATGCATTTAATTTTGCCTGCAATTCCCCACGCAAATTTATCCCAAAATATTTTGGCAAAACGATATTTATAAATATTTGTGTTGTGAAAGACTGTAAAAAAGAGGTTTGCAAGTGAATGATAGATCAGTTTTGAATGAGGAAAGTTCCAGAACATTGCTGGAAAACTCTCCAGATGCAATGTTTCTTCTGAATAAAGAAGGTGTAATCACTTACACAAGCAATTCTGCGAGCAAAATCTTGGGATATGCCGAGCCTGAATTGACTGGCAAAATCATTTTTGATTTCATGCATCCTGAAGACGTCAAGGTGGTTGAGCAGCGCTTTTCCGAAGTGCTTGAAAAGCCTGGAAACAAAAACAGCGCCCAATGCAGGTTTAAGTGCAAGGACGGCGCATGGCGCTGGCTCAATGGCTTTGGAAAAAATTTGCTTGAAAATCCCAACATAAAGGCAGTTGCCGTATATTTCCATGACATAACCATGCAGAAAAATGAAGAGGAAAGGTTTACACTTGCAGTTAAAGGGATAAACGCAGGCATCTGGGATTGGGACGTAAAGACAAACAAAGAATGGTGGTCTCCAAAATTCTATGAATTGTTGGGCTATGATGATAAAGAGATTGAAGCCAGTCTTTCTAATTTTGAAGCAATGCTCCACCCTAGCGATAAAAAAGCCACTTTTGATTTAGTCGACCTTCACTTCAAAGATGAAACGCCGTTTCTTATCGAATACAGATTGAAGACAAAATCTGGAGAGTATAGGTGGTTCTTAGGCAGCGGGCATGCAAAGTTAGATGAAAACAAGAAACCCGTCAGGATGGTGGGCTCCATCATTGATATCGGCGAGTTTAAATCTGCGAAAGAAGAGCTTCAAACAATGTTCAAGCTTATTCCCGGCATGGTATGGTACAAAGACACAAAAAACAATTTCGTCAAGGTCAACCAGCAAGGCGCAGACGCCATTGGAAAATCAATTGAAGAGGTTGAAGGCAAATCGGCTTATGAGCTTTTCCCTGATGAAGCTGAGAAATACTACCAGGACGACCTCGAAGTGATTAGGACAGGCAAGCCCAAGTTGGGGATAAATGAGCCTATGCTGACAAAGAATGGGGAAAAAATTTGGGTGCGGACAAACAAAGCGCCGTACAAAGATGAAAATGGAAATATAATCGGGATAGTGCTGCTTGCACTAGACATGACTGAGCAAAAGAAAGCTGAAGCAGAAAAGCTTGAGCTTCTAAATAGAATGAGGCTTTTGCTTGACTCGACAGATGAAGGCATCTATGGAATTGACTTGAATGTCAAGTGCATTTTTGTCAACAAGTCTGCCGCCAGATTGTTTGGCTATGAAGCTGAAGAGCTGATAGGAAAAGACATGCATTCCCTTATGCACTACAAGCGCACCGACGGCAGCCCTTATCCCATTACAGACTGCCCGGTAGCCCAGACCTTTAAAACAGGGGAAGGGTGCAGGGTTGACAACGAAGTTTTTTGGCGCAAAGACGGGACAGCATTTTTTGTTGAATACTCGCCTTACCCAATTATAGACGACAATATCATCAAAGGCGTTGTAGTCACTTTCAGCGATATCACGCAAAGGAAGATGCGTGAGGAAGAGCTCCTGAACCTTAAGAAAGCAGTCGAAGCCTCTGGAGAAGCGATGTTCATGACTGACAGGGAAGGCGTGATTGAGTATGTCAATCCGGAATTTACAAGGGTTTACGGGTTCTCCGCAGACGAAGTTGTAAACAAAGTCACCCCGAGAATACTGAAAAGCGGAAAGCTGAAGCAGTCAGATTATGAAATTTTCTGGAAGACCCTATTGAATAAACAGCGAATCAATGGGGAAATAATCAACAAAACAAAAAGCGGAAAGATAATCACTGTTGAAGGCTCGGTAAGCCCCATACTTGATAACCAAGGAAATATCAGCGGCTTTCTTGCCATCCAGAGGGATATTACTGAAAAAAAGCAGGCGCAGATTGAATTGAGTGAAAAAAGCGAGTCGCTTGAGAAGTTCAACAAATTCGCAGTCGGCAGGGAGCTAAGAATGGTTGAATTAAAAAGCAAAATAGCCGAGCTCGAATCCAAATTGGACGGGATAAATCAAAAGCGCCAATCACGCCAAATACCGAAATCAGGCGGCTAAATCGAAAGCTTTATTTACAAACCAGCCAATTTGAATAAAAAAAGATGGCAGATGCAGAACAGTTCATGGAGACGGGAGTTCCAGGCTTTGATGATTTGATAGACAACAAGGGAATTCCGAAAGGAACCTCGGTTCTTGTTTCAGGAGGGCCTGGCTCAGGAAAAACAACTTTTTGTCTGCAAACCCTTGCGCACGGCGCTTCAAAAGGGGAAAAATGCATTTATCTTTCTTTCGAGGAAAGCAGCGAGAGGCTGAAGGGCCACATGCGCAACTACGGCTGGGATCCGGAGCAGCTTGAGAAAAGCGGCAACCTTGTAATAAAGCGAATGGACCCATTTGAGATTTCAAGAAGCGTTGAGGCCCTGCTCGCAAAGGCGCGAGGCGAGCTTCTTATAGAGATAGACGAAATAGAGGGATTGATTCCAAAGGGTTTTCACCCAGACAGGATTGTTCTTGACTCGTTATCGGCCGTGTCGGCGGCATTTGCCGGAAGGGAAGAAGGATATAGAATTTACATAGAGCAGCTTTTCAAGTCGCTTGAGAAATTAGGCGCAACTTCATTTTTAATCACGGAAATAAACAGCGACATGAGCAGGTTTAGCAGGACCGGGGTAGAAGAATTCCTATCGGATGGCGTAATTTGCTTTTACAACATGAGGAGGGGCAACATAAGGGTCAGTGCAACTGAAATAATAAAGCTGAGGGGAGCGGCGCACAAAAAAAAGATAGTACCCTTCAGTATAGTCTCCGGCAAGGGAATCGAAGTCTACCCGATGGAAGAAATATTTGTTGGAGACGCTTAGCCAAGGCTGCTGAAGATTGATTGCATCCAGTTTAGTGCGAGGGCGCGCAAGAACCCTCGCTGGTTGAGCGCAAAGCGAAACCAGC
>CAZGTJ010000143.1:3545-3834 GCA_964528545.1 uncultured Methanosarcinales archaeon | reverse complement strand
CCTCTGGAATATGCAATTGAACTTAACAGGCTCATTGCAATGAATATGGAAGGTTCTGTCGGATAAAAATCCGGCGATGTCTTAAATTTGTTAATCATACTAATTATTTATTAAAATGGAACAACAAACTGCGATTAAAACCAAGAAAATGGCTGAATTAAACCAAAACCAAAGTACTTTTGCAGCCCACAGGAAAGAGGAAGCATTGGCAAAGTTTGAAAGCATCCCCATGCCAAAAGAAAAAGACGAGGAATGGCGCTACACAAATATTGGCAAGTTAAAAATAGAT
>CAZGTJ010000143.1:0-3535 GCA_964528545.1 uncultured Methanosarcinales archaeon | reverse complement strand
GCCGAAAACAAATATAGAAACGGCAGCTTTAAGCCACTACCTTGTTGAAAAAGGCGCAATTCTTACAGACATTAACACGGCACTTGACAAATATCCTGCAGCACTGAACTATTTTTTCAGGAATGCAAAAGTAGGGAATGACAAGTTTGCTGCCCTCAACGCATCGCATTTTAACCACGGCATATTCCTGTACATTCCGAAAAACATTGAAATAGAAGAGCCGATAAGGGTGAAATTCGAAACGGACGGCCAGTCAAGCATCGTCCATAATATCATAGTAGTTGAATCAAACAGCAAAATTGACTTCATTGAAGAGTATTCCAATAAAGAAACGGGCCAAGAGCAATTAAATTCGTGCATTACAGAAGTATTTGCAAACAACAGCTCAAAAATTAATTTTTACCATATAAACAGCTGGACGAAAAATGTTTACAATTTCATCAACATTATTGGAGTTTTGGAAAGAAACTCGTCAATAAACTGGGTTTCAGGCTGCTTTGGCGGGAAGCTGAACAGGCTGGTGATTGACACGATATTCAGCGGCCAGGGCTCGCAGGCAAACAATCTCGGGATTTTTTTGGGGAAAGGAAACGAGCATATTGATTTTACAACAAACATGCACCACAACACAGAAAACACTACAAACGACGTGCTTGTCGATGGCATTTTGAGGGATGAATCCTCGTCTGTCTACCGCGGCCTGATAAAAATTCCAAAAGAGGGCCAGAAAACAAATTCCTATCTTGCAAACCATATCCTAAAATTAGGCGAGAAAACGCTTGCAAACAGCATTCCCAGCCTGAAGATTGATGCAAACGACGTCAAAGCGTCTCATGGCGCAACCGTCGGCCAAATTGACGAGGAGCATTTGTTTTACCTGATGTCCAGAGGCATTTCAAGAGATGAAGCTGAACGATTAATAATCGAGGGATTTTTTGAGCCGGTAATACAGAAAATTCCTTTGGAAGAATTAAGGGAAAGGATAAGGGAGATGGTAAGGAAATGATGATTATTGATGGACTAGGAGGCTTGGAAGGCTTCATTAAGGAACGCATAAAAGAACTTTCCAAAGGCTCGTGCAAGATTATATTGAGAGATGGATGGTTTTTTGACGAATTGGCAGGAGAAATAAAGCCCGGTTCGCCACAGCACTCCAAAAGTCCAGCATCGCCCATTATTGGAATTTACGAAAAAGAACATTATGACAGAAAATTTCATGTACTAATATCTGGTAGAGGAGTTGAAATTCCCTATAGCGCAGTAAGTTTTATACACTCAATTGACAGGCCGCCTATTCCACACTCCCATGACCCCGATGCAGTGTATCTTTAGAAAAAAATAATCTAACAGATAGATATTAAATAATAAAGAATAAGAAAATGACAGAACAAAAATCAATTATCAATGGGATTAGGACAATGTTAGTGCAGCAAGGAACGGGATTTTATAACGTTGATCTAGTGTGGGGATTTGGATTTGATGTAAGAACAGGTGACATAGTTCCGATGCCGGAAACTGAAGAAAGTAATTTCTGGAGGTCTTTTCCCTGCACATATACTGGAATTCTTTATGAGGATGGATTTAGTGTTAAAGCACCCGGCCATCACATTACAGTCCCTTATGACAAAGTCCGAAAAATTAAAAAGATGGGACTTGAATTGCCATCAAACAACAGAACAATTGAAAAATACGTACTATAAAAATGCGCCCAACAAAAACAAAATCATTGAATGTCGAACAAATCAGAAAAGACTTCCCAATTTTGAATAGAAAAATCCACAGCAAGCCATTAGTCTATTTTGACAATGCAGCAACCTCCCAAAAGCCGAAGGTTGTTATTGATGCAATAAAAAACTATTACGAGCAGTTTAATGCAAATGTCCACAGGAGCATCCACCAATTAGGGGAAGAAGCAACAGAAGCGTATGAAAAATCACGGGAAAAAATTGCAGGTTTTATAAATGCTGATTCGAGCCAGAACATTATCTTTACAAAAAACTCGACAGAAGCTTTGAATTTGCTCGCATACTCATTAACTTCTTCATTGAAAAAAGGTGATGAAATTGTCATTTCGCAGATGGAGCATCACAGCAATTTTGTTCCGTGGCAGCAGATGGCAAAGCAAAAAGAATTAAAGCTGAAGTTCATTGAAATTGACAAAAACATCGAGCTCGACAAGGAATCAATCAAAAAGAATGTAACGAAAAAAACCAAAATCGTTTCTGTCGGGCATATTTCGAATGCAGTCGGGACAATAAATCCAATAGATCAAATAACAAAAATTGCGCATGAAAATGGCGCTTTGATGGTTATAGACGGCTCGCAGGCAGCGCCGCACATGCCGCTGGACATGGAAAAAATAAACTCTGATTTTTATGTTTTCACGGGCCACAAGATGCTGGGACCGACTGGAGTCGGAGTTTTGTACGGAAAGAAAGAACTGCTTGAAAGCATGCCTCCATTTCTCTATGGCGGGGAAATGATAAATGAAGTCAAATTTGAAAAAACTACTTTCAACCAGCTGCCTTGGAAGTTTGAAGCCGGCACTCCGAACATTGCAGAAGCAATCGGGCTTGGGATTGCCGTCGATTATTTGCAAAAAGTCGGAATGGGGAATATTAACGAGCATGACATTGAATTAACCAATTATGCAATGGAAAAATTGTCAAAAGTCAAGGATGTAACAATTTACGGCCCGAAAGAGCGCGGCTCAATTGTATCATTCAACGTGAAAGGAATTCATGCGCATGATGTTTCGCAGATTTTGGACAGCGAAGGCGTTGCAATTCGTGCAGGCCACCACTGCTGCATGCCTTTGATGTCTGTTCTGGGAATTCAGGCAACCGCAAGGGCAAGCTTCTACCTGTACAACACGAAAGAAGAAGTTAACGTTTTTATCAAAGCGATTGATAAAGTTAAGAAGGTTTTTGGAGTATGAAGAAATGAATCAAATTTTAACACTTTCAAGAAAACAATTAACACTGGAAGATGTTTTATCACACGGGACTCCGAATATCGATGTTCTTGCAATATTAAGTGCCGGCAAACCTCATGCAAGAGATATTCTGTTATCAATAGGTAGTAGAGGAAGTCTTTTTGGCATTGACCCACACATAATTGATCATTATGGCGAACCTTTTTACAGAAGAGAAATAGGCGACATCGTCTTCCCTCTCCCACCACAAGGTTTTGTTTATGTAGATGATCCAAAAAAGTATAAACCCTTTGAAATTGATTATTCCTACTTTGGTTTTACAGAAGAAGATATTTCAAGATTAAAGGCAGAAGAGCCTAAGCCTCTTAGATTCCCAGAAGGGAGACTTCCAAATCCTAAAAATTCAGTAATTATTTGCGATGATGTAATTGAGGGGATAAAGCATACTTTTGATAGGGTTAGGATTTTTATGACCAGATATTTAGGGTATAATTTTCGCTCCAACAGTCCATTACATTTTGGAGCAGTTGAATCTATGATGGATTTTGACACTATTGGATATACTGGTGGAATGGAAAACAATAAAATATTTTTAGTGAG
>CAZGTJ010000142.1:0-3837 GCA_964528545.1 uncultured Methanosarcinales archaeon | reverse complement strand
ACAAGACTCCAGATTATCCTGCCTAATTTCATAGCTCTCTTGCCAAATCCTCCAGTATTTTCTCAGGAACCTGCTCAAACTCATATCCTTGGGACGTCAGCTTAACCCAAAACCTCAAAATTTCGTCTGTGAAATAGAATTTATTCGCTCTTTTGTGGATGATATCGACTTCAATCAATCTTTCAAGAATCGATTTTGTCACAGGAGCGCTTCTGTAAATGCGCTTGGCAATCTCGCTCAATCTAAGCTCTTCATTTGCGATTGCCTTTAAAATCACCTTAAGTAAAGTTTGTCCTCTTGCCCTGTTGTAGTAATAATTCAAAGAGTCATTGCAGTGATTGTGCAGCGAATTGTTTTTTTCTAGAAGCTCAATTAAAAACGCCTTTTTGGCGTCATTGGTTTCTTTGAATCTTTCAGAAATTATTTTTGTTGCAAAAACATGGCCCTTGCCCAACTCAAAAATTTCATCCCTTGCTGAAGTATTCTTTCCTATTATTGACTCAATTAATTCAAATGCCTCGTTTTTTTCAAGGTCTTTTATCTCGTAAGTTTCAAAATGCTTTAGGGTATGGAGCAATTCTTTTATTGCAGAGCTTGTTGCAATGAAGCTTACGTTTTCGTTCTCAAAGCTTATCAAGGAAAGGACATCTTTAACTTGGGAGAAATTATTCAGCTCAAGCAGATGTTCGATATCATCTAATACAATCACAAATTTTTTGTTCAGGTCTTGGCCTAGAATCTCCGCGAACCTGAATGCGTTTGCGACAATTAATTTTTGGTCCGGCTTGATTTTCTGAAGCTCATTCTCCAGATTTTTAATCAAGGAAAAAGCATTCTTGCTCCTGATTTCTTTTTCAAGTTTTGTCAGCGTTTCTAATAATAAAAAATCTTTATACTCATTTAGCGGCCTTTTCAAAAAGCTAAACAGGACATTTCCGATGAATTCAATTGAAAAATTTTCAGGATTCAGGCCGATTTTGTTTAAGTCAATGTACACCGAAATTACGTCTTTGGCATTTTTCAGGTGCTCTTTAACAAGCGATGTCTTGCCTGACTTTCTTGCGCCTAACAGGGCTATATATCTCGGTTTTCCTTGCTTCAAAGAATTCGTGCTGCTGTCTAGCAAATCCTCATAATATTTTCTCTTAATGAAAACCTCTTTTCTCAAGCTTCCAACTCAATCTGCTAATTATTTATACCAATCGGAATATATACCAATAATATAAAAGCATTTCGCTTTTAAATTATTATACATTTTGGTATATAATTTTTTAATTAATATACCAATTTGTATAGAAGTTTATTTAAATGTTGTGGTTTTATTTCTTTTTACTATAATTTATACCAATTAGTATATATTTTTTTTGGTATAGTGATAATTTTACCTTTGGATTGTGTAACTATCGTAAAGTAATAACAATCCAAAAGATTTATATAGGTAGGATAAAATAGTATGAAACGCGTTGGGGTATGAAGCAGAAGATTAGCGTTACAGTTGATGAAAACCTATTGATTGAGCTAGAAAAAATTCTATCAGACGGAAAATTCAGGAACAAAAGCCATGTTTTTGAATATGCTGTGAAAAAATTGATTGAGGGTGAAAACAATGGCTGACGCGGCACATCCTGAGCCAAAGGAAGCTCATGGGAAGGAGGAAAAGAAGGAAGCCCAAAAGCCAGTTGTTAGTCTGGAGAATGTTGTCAGGGAGAGTTGGCATGCAATAAGAAAGGGTGCAAAACTGGGATTGGCTGCCGCATTGCCTGTAGGACTATCTTATATGTTTCCACAGGCAGCTATCGACATTGGCACATGGACAGCTGCTGTCATTGCAGGAGATGCAACCGTAAACTACATGAAAGGCAAGAAGCATACAATGGATGAAATTTTGAAATCATCAATTATTGGAACAGCAACGGCCATGCCGCTTCATTACATCTTTAACGCAATCAACACAATTCCACTTACAAGCGCTGCCGGTTATATTGGGATGGCAGCCGCATTTGGAGGAATTGCTTATCCTTTATTTGTCGGGCTTTATCAGGGAGTTGACTACCTGGTCAGGAACAGGACGTTCAAGGGAATGGGCAAATATTTAAAGGAAAATTACATGCCGGCATTAAAGAAGGCATGGAAAGTTATTTTGCCATTTAGCCTTGCAAATCTTTACCTTGTTCCAAGAAAATTTCAGGTTGCAGTAGGCTCCGCTTTAAGCTACTTTTTCACTTTGTTTGGGGCCCCAAAAAAAGGAGGAGCTTAAAGAAGAGGAGAAAAAAGACAAGCAGCCATACTACAGCGCGATGTCAAATGTCGCAAGAAATGTTTTCTACACTCCTTCAAGAGTTGCAAATTATGTTGGAAGCTTTTTTAGGGACGCTTATAAATCACTTCCAGGCCCGAAAGGCGTGGCTAAGCCGGCCGCAGCACCATCAGAAGGTCACGAAGGACATGCACCGGCTCATACGTAATGATTCGTAACTTCAGTCAATTTTTCTGCTCCTAAAACCAGTCTTGGCCCGGCCTGTTTGACAAAGGCTCATTGAGAACAAAAATCTTGTTGTTTTTTGCAGCGTCAAGATTTTCCGTATTGCTCGGGACAGGAGAAATAGCCCCTTTATGCGCAAAAATTATTTGCCCAGCAACCTGATTATCTCCCTGCAAAAAGCAGGCAGGTCATCAGGCTTTCTTGAAGTCACTATGTTTCCATCGACTACAACTTCCTCATCAGCATATTCAGCGCCTGCGTTTATTACATCATCCTTAATTCGGCTAACGCAGGTAATTTTTTTTCCCTTTACAATCCCGGCGCTCACAAGAACCCACGCGCCGTGGCAAATCGCCGCTACGACGTTTCCTTGCGAATGCATTTCCCTGACAAAATTTGTGGCTTCTTTATGCTGCCTCAGAAAATCAGGAGCAAATCCTCCAGGAATAATTACTGCATCAAAATCTTTTGGCTTGAAATCTCTTGCGTTGCCATCCACTTCAACAGGATAGCCGTACTTGCCTTTGTACACTTTTTCTCCAGTTCCCACAACAACAACTTTTGCACCTTCTTCCATTAACCTCAGCTTAGGGTATAAAAGCTCCAAATCCTCAAACATGTTCTCAGCAAAAATAAGAACTTTCTTGTTTTTAATGATTCTGACCACCATAATTCTTGTATACTATCCGATATTTATAATTTACTAATGCAAAGTGAGCAAAAGTTTTTTGTCGCCTATAAATCAATATTTGAATATTCTTTCGTACTCTTTATGATCCATCCATCTGATAATGATGCTTATTGTCATTACACCACTTGACTCGACAGAATATAATAATCTCCAAGCATTTGGCAAATTATATTTCCAAAGATTATGGATATTATACTTCTTCAAATATGCTGCCGGGATAAGTCTTTTTGGAATTTGAATTCCACAGAAAGCATTTTCTTCTATTTCTTTAAAAGCGTCTGATAAATATCTATACAATCCTTTTTCGTCTTTGTCATACTTTTTAAGTTCTTCAGCAGCCTCCTTTACTTTTTCATCCGCAAATTGGATTTTAGAAGGCAGTTTCATTAAACTATCATCTCTTTTTTATTTTTATTCCCTAACTCTTTTATAATTTTTATCCCGTGTATTTCTCCGGGAATTGTTATCCTATAACTTGTGTTCCTTTCTCCTCTTGTAGTCATTTTATGAACTATGTAATTCTTGTGATGCTTTAAATTTGAACTTAAATTTACAAGAGAATGTATCCCTAAATCTCTAAGTTTTTTCCTCAATTCTCCAGAATCTATTTCTTCTAACCCAAAGCAATATTTATAAACTGTTAAATACAAGAGTGTAGCATTTA
>CAZGTJ010000141.1:1433-3853 GCA_964528545.1 uncultured Methanosarcinales archaeon | reverse complement strand
ATGAAAGGGCAAAGCTTGGATTGTTCTTGTCATTCCAGTATCCGCAGGAGATTCCGGGAGTTTCAGTATCAAACTTCCTGAGGACAGCGTATAATTCCCTGCACCCATCTCAGATTTCCGTTCCGGATTTTGTTAAATTGCTGAGAGAAAAAATGAAATTATTAAAAATTGATGAGTCATTCAGCAGAAGGCACCTGAATGAGGGTTTTTCAGGCGGGGAAAAGAAAAGGGCTGAAATACTCCAATTGGCGGTTCTGCAGCCCGACATGGCGGTTTTGGATGAAACTGATTCTGGACTGGATATAGACTCGCTGAAGATTGTTGCCCACGGCGTGAATGAAATGCTCGGCCCTGAAAGAGGCATATTGGTCATTACGCATTATCAAAGATTATTGAATTATATAACTCCCGACAGCGTCCACATAATGGTTAAAGGGAAAATCGTAAAATCAGGTGGAAAAGAATTAGCACATGAATTGGAAGCAAAAGGGTATGATGAGATTATAAAAGAGGCTGAAAGCATTGTTTAATGCACCCTTATCCTCCTGAGAGCTTTGGAAATTCTTTCCATAATAAATGGCTGGTTTGTAAAATACGCCTTAAAATTGTATTTTTTCTCGTCCCTTAGCCTATAAGATTCGAATGTAATGTGCCTAAAATCATTTTTAACCCTGACTATCACATCAAATGGAACATCATGAAATGATTCTCCTTCATCCTCCGGGCCTTTTCCCTTGTTAATCATCTCTTCGCTTGCTTTTACAAAATAGTCCCACGCCTGCTCTCCTGACATCCCCCTTTGGGTTGCGTGGCAGGCAAACTCTGGAACCCAGGTCTTATTAAATTCAGTAATTACAGAAATCCTTCCTGGCATTTCTTCAACCATCCTTCTGTATTCCTGCGGACTTTCAGAATAACTTCCTATGCGCATTATTTCTCCAAAATCCTTATTGTCAAGCTTTCCAAAAACCTTGTCCACCAATCCTGCAATACCAGTTTGATTTCCCATTCATCATAGTAATCCAATTTTATTTTTATAGATTTGCATTAGCATGCGCATTGGGCGTAAACAAAAAATATTTAAATAAAAAGTCCATTTGACGGTCAAATAGCAATGGAGGGTCAAAATGGAACAGCAATCGAACGAACTTATTGTAACATTGACAGAAAAGGCTGCAAACAAGGTAAAAAAGCTGCAAGAAAAGGAAAAAAAACCAGACTACGGGCTGAGAGTCGGCATAGTTGCAGGAGGCTGCTCTGCATACATGTATGACATCGGGCTTGAAAAAGCTCCAAAAGAAGATGATATTGTTTTTGAAGATAAGAAAGTGAAAATTTTTGTAAACCCCAAAAGCATTGACTTTATGAGAGGATCGGTGGTTGATTACATAGAAACACTGCAAAACTCAGGATTCAAGATAAGCAATCCAAACGTCAAGACGAGCTGCGGATGCGGGCATTCTGTAGGATAAGCCTCAATCCAATTAGTTCGTACGTCATTTAAAAATATTTATTAATAGACGCCTTCTTCTAGAATAAAATGGGCAGGATAAAAGTAACTGTTTTCATTGACAGGGAAAACAAAAACGCAACATTAGAGTTAAACACTAACTCAATAGTTTTAGATTTATTAAAAAAACTAAACATAAATCCAGTCGCCGTGATAGTATCCAGAGACAACGAACTTATTTTGGAAGATAAAAAATTAAATAATAATGATGAAATAAAGATTTTGTCGGTGATTTCAGGGGGGTAAGGGTACTTTAATGGGAATAGAATTTAAAATTGTTGATTTGCCCAGGGTTGATGGTGCTCATAGAGGAAACCAGATCTACACCGTACTCAAGGAAATAATTTTATTTGCCTCCTTGTTCGATAAGGCTAATTTTAGTGATAGGTACAACGCACTTGCCGATGAAGCGCATAGGCTGTATGGCGGCTTGGAAGCTTATTGCTCAAAAGCGGCTGAAAGCTTGGTTGAAGAAGAGCGCAATGTTGCTATTGCAGCTCAAAAAGAATTGCCTAACTTAAGAAGGGCGATGTATCAGGTTTTTAACGAAAGAAGCAGGGTTGGAATAAAAATGCTAGAACTGATTGAAATGGTGCTGACTATAGACACAAAATTTAGGATTAGGAGCTATTAAAATGCCAACAACAGAAACCAAATGCTGCAACGATAAGCCAGTAATTGAATTGTATTCGGGAGAAAGGCTCTGTAAAAATCACTTTACAAAATATTTCGAAAATAAAGTATTCAAAACAATCCGACAATTCAATTTAATTGACAAGGAAGAAGGTTTGGGGATTGCATTATCCGGAGGAAAAGATTCCTTAACAGTTTTGCATTTGCTAAACAAATTGTCAAAGGAAAATCCAAACATAAAAGTCAATGCAATTGCAATAGATGAAGGAATTGAAGG
>CAZGTJ010000141.1:0-1423 GCA_964528545.1 uncultured Methanosarcinales archaeon | reverse complement strand
GGGTACAGAGACAGGACTTTGGAAACGGCAAAGAAATTCTGTGAAAAAAATGGGATAAAATTACATGTTTTTTCCTACAAAGTGGAATTTGGGCTGACTTTGGACGAAATGCTGAAATCTCTTGATGTCAAGCCATGCACAATATGCGGCATTTTCAGGAGATACCTGCTCAACAGGAAATCAAGGGAATTAAAACTAACAAAGCTGGCAACAGGCCACAATCTTGATGATGAGTCCCAATCCATAATGATGAACCAGATGAAAAACAACATGGCGGCATCTGCAAGGCTCGGCCCGAAAGTTGGCATTGTTAATGATGAAAAATTTGTGCAGAGAATAAAGCCATTGTACTTTTGCACTGAAAAGGAAGTTACAACTTATGCTTTCCTTAGTGGATTGCTTGATGATTTCAACGAATGCCCGAATGCAGTCCATTCCTTCAGGGCGCAGGTTCGGGATATGCTGAATGAGATGGAAAACAAATTCCCCGGGACAAAATACTCTATTGTAAAATCATTTTTGGAAAATTTGCCTTTGCTGAAACAGCAGTACAGTTTTGATGCAATAAAAGTGTGCACCAAGTGCAGCGAGCCAAGCGCGAATGATGTCTGCAATGCCTGTGTTTATTTGGAAAAATTGAAAAGAAGCATTGAGGTAAGATAAAATGGACTTGCCAAAAGTTGACTTGTACCAAATGCTGAATCCTCCAGCAATTGTGCGGCATGAAAGTGAAAGCGCAGGCCATGCACCGGAACAAGCTTCTTCAGCACAGTTAATGTATTATCAAGGACTTTTAGGCGATGTTATGGATAGGCTTGCGGGATCAAGAGACTATTTTATAATTTAAAAGGTAGGACAAAGATAATAAGATACGATTGCAGAGAAAGCAAGGAGGGCAGTCTTATTGCATGCATTGAGCGCATTATCGATAACAATAAAACTGTAGGATTTTCATTTTTAGTCTTGGATAAGTCAAAAAACGTGGAGATGCAAATTGACTATAATGGTGCAGTTAAGGACGAAATCGACTTGAATCATCTCTGGGATTATGCAGTGAGCCCAAAAAATGTAAGGGCCATAAACGAGAGTGTACCGGAATACAAGATATTGATTATAAAAACTCTTAAAGATTTTGATGGTAAGTTTGAACTTCCACATGATATGCCCAAGGAAGAGATTGCCAGAGGCTAATTGTAGGGTGCATGAATTAATGTCCTAAAAGGGTGCAACAATTAATGTCCGCTTTCACCAGCTCGTTCTGGTGATGTTTGTGGTGAAAGCGACAATGGAAATAAGAGCAAAAGCAGTTATCTTGAATGAAGAAGGAGTTTATTCTGCTGCTGAAATCAGCAGAATGTATAACATTTCAGAAAGGACTTTGAGAAGATGGAAATCAATGCACAATAATGGTGGAATTGAAGGA
>CAZGTJ010000140.1:2066-3863 GCA_964528545.1 uncultured Methanosarcinales archaeon | reverse complement strand
TAATAATGAAACGAATTATTGTATCGAAGGGAAATAATAAACGGATAACACACATTATCAACTGACAGAAACACTTATAAATCGCTAAATTTTCCCTTTCTTTATGGCGTTATCGCAATCAAGACCAAGAAGAAAGCAGACAGGAGCTTTGTACAAGTCTTACAGGAAGAAAAGGCAGTACGAACTTGGGCGTGAACCAAGTTTTACAAAGCTCGGCAAGGAAAGAATCCATGTTATAAGGACAATGGGTGCAAACAGGAAATTAAGGCTTCTCAGTGCAGACACTGCAAATTTATTTGACCCTAAATCGAAGACGTACAAGCAGGCCAAGATAAAAACCATTACAGACAATCCTGCCAACAGGCACTTCATAAGAAGAAACATCATGACAAAAGGAAGTGTTATCGATACTGATATGGGGAAGGCGAGGGTCACATCAAGGCCAGGGCAGGACGGGATTGTTAATGCAGTTTTGATTTCTTAAATTAATCAGGATTTTTATAAATAACGAGGTCTTTAACCATATATAGCTTCCCATTGAAGTATTTCCCTATTTTTTCAAAGCCAGCCTTATCAATTGTTTCCTTTTCAAGCCGTTGAATTGGACTGTAGCTGTAATTAAGGGCATTTTTCAACTCTCTTTCAAAATCAGCAAACGGCATCTTGCCTTCATGTTTTGTGAAAATCCACTCAACGGCATCATTAATTCGCTTATCAGTTCTCTGCCCGACTATTATAATATATTCTATTCCCATGCTGCATTATCTGCTGAATTATTATATAAATTTTACTACTTTTAAGTAATCACGAACCGAAAGATTTATAAAGAGGCAAAACATTGTTTTCCTATGGCGGATTTAGATGAGAGGGTAGCATTATTGGCTAAAACTCCAAGAGTAATTTATGAAACTAGCAGTGATACTGACAGAGCTCTGGGAGATGCTCTGGAGCTTGTTTTGGGACAAAGTGAAGAACATTTTACTGCAGATTTCTTTGATTATGACTGGAGCAAAGGAACAAGAGAGAAAGAAGCATTTCGACTGCGTGAAATTTTTCCTTTGACGGATCAAACCACGCTGCCTGATTTTTATCGAGAAATGGTTTCTGCTCTTGTACGAGAAGGTTATTTTGTTGAGGAAAGAGAAGACAGCAACGCAGTTCTATTACAACCTTTACTCACTGACGCCAATGTTGTGAATGGTCGTGCAGAAAATTATATTGGGATTTTGAAAAAGGGAAATAGCCCGTTACTGCGACCTCCAAAAGTTGCAAATTCACAGGATGCTTATACTGCATGGTTGGTTCGTTATCATGAACTCAACGGCATGAATTTGCCAAAAGACTTCTATCAAAAAACAAAAGTACAGCTTCAAGGCATGTTTAATGGAATAAACTCCCCAGAAAGAATAGAAAAAAGATTACGCGAAAATCAGTTTGTGATTGAATTCTATAAGGCACATTATGCAATGCTCCCAACTGGATTTGAGCAGAGGGGAGATAAAAGAATCAATGGTTTGTACAAGAAATTAATGTACAGGTATTCTGGTGATACCGGGCCTCAATTAGGATTATTCAAAAGATAACTCATGGGCATTTCCTGGGTCCTGATTCTTGCAGTTCTTTTTGCAATTCTGTAAAGCAGCTGGACATCATCGCTGATTTTTAGTCTGTTCCATTTTATTCTTGAGGCAAAATAGTCAATGATATTTGGGCCTTTGTATCTGAAACTACTGGCTCTTTTGGCTCTAAATTAGTTTTAGGATTTAAGCTTGAGAATGGGTTTGTGTTAACATTAGT
>CAZGTJ010000140.1:0-2056 GCA_964528545.1 uncultured Methanosarcinales archaeon | reverse complement strand
TTTTAGTCTGTTCCATTTTATTCTTGACTTTGCAGATTCCTTATAGTTTTGCTCCCACGGAACTGAAACCCAGCGGGGCATTTGTTCTGCACCGGGTTCCCTATCCTCCCTTTCCTTAAACCCATAATGAAACATTGCAATCTCTGTTGCACGAGTTGGAACTCTCGCCATTGGGCCAGAAATATAAGTCAATTTCTTAACATACCGTAAACAAAATCTCAATACTTCCTTCATTGCTTCCATTGAAGTTGGTTCGCCAGCATATAGTTTGAGTTTTGGTTTTTTACCGTTAGACTCTTCAATTCCGTAAATTGGAAACCTCTGTTTAGTGAATTTATGTTTTACTTTTGCTTCCAGATTTTCAACTTTAATCGGCATTTCTGGACCTTCTTTCCAGTAAACTTTCTTCTCGCGAGGACCAAGCCTTGCTCCCTTGGCTCTCATTTTTTCTCCGAGTCCCTGATAAAATTTGACTTCCTGTTCCCTGATATCGTCCAAAATTTTAAATTTTAGGTATTGTCTGCTGTAAAATGAGTATACCAATGAAGGCACAACAAAATAGCCAAATTGAATAACTCCCCTAAAAGCTTCCAATTTGTGTTGCTCGATAAAGGATCTTTCCTCCGGGCTTTCGTTCCAGTCCAGGCTTGACCATCCGGTATAAAGTTTTCCATAATCATCAACGACTGCAAAATTTCTCGGCACCCCAACTTTTGCCTTTCCTCTTTTTGTTGTTTCTTCAACGTTAAAATCCATTATCATAACAGAAAAGGAATGACTTTTTTTGTTGGAAACAAGCCTTAAAACTTGGCCGTGCCTGTTTTCATTTGCAATGACTCTCCTATTGCTTTGACCAGAGCGTGCTCTCATGGGTTTGTAATGCGGAATGTTGATGACCTTATGATTTTGACTGAGTGAGGTTAACAGTGTAAACAAGTCATAATCCGTACCTTGGTAAACCTGACGTCCACGCTCATCGGTTGTAAATGCTGATGAAGGATGCCTTTCTCTATGTTTTCTATAAATATTTTTATGCCAAAGTGCCAGCGCTTCTTCTATTGCATCATCAACTCGCTGCCTTCCATTTATAGTTCTCAAAAGTATAGGATCGTTGACAATTTCCTGCAAACTTTTGGCAACTAACTGGGTTTCTGGCAATTAAATCTCTCCTTAGGAGTGGTTATTATGCAACATTTAAAAACCTTTCAATAGCATCCCACAATGGACAAAATAAGGCAAGTTTACAAGGAATTATACGAAAAATTCTGCCCTTAAAAATAGTAGTCAAATACATCTCAATAAAATTCACACTCAGCGCATGCCTTTTTGCCGCATTCCATTTTTTTATTGGAGTATTTCACATTCCCTCCTTTGAAATTTCTTACCAGCTCAGAAAGCTCTTTTCCCTTATTTGTAAGATAATACTCAGTTCTTGTGATTTTATCCTTTCTTGTTATTTTTTTTACAAGCCCCATATTCTCAAATTCCTTAAGCCTTTGCGACAGCACTTTAGGCCTTATATTCAGAATTCTTCTTAAAAGCACATTAAATCCTTTGTGCCCGTTAAGGGATATTTCCTGCAGCATTATTATTGACCATTTTTTGCCTATTAAATTTGCAGCCTCAAAAACAGGGCAGTTTTTCATAGATATCCTTTTGGTAACCTGTATATTTATATATTTGTATTTTTATTGATATTTTCTGCTACAGAGAGGCACCAAATGAGAGATTTTGTTTTAATAGCACACATCCTGATTGGCATTACGCTCATATTATTTTCTATCATTATCCTTTTATATCTTAAGCAGAATTCAAATTGGATCAGGCCTTTTTCAGCGCTAACGGCTGCTATCAGCTGGCTGTTGATATTGCCATCGGGGAAACTATATTTAACATATTATCCTGCGACAAAGACGCTTGTCAAAGCCGGATCATGGCCTTGGGCACACTCTATTTTAATGGAAACGAAAGAGCATTGGGGCTTATTGATACCCATAGTTGCAACAGTGGCTGCTGCTTCATTGTACTCCGACAAGCCGGAACAGAGCAAAAAATG
>CAZGTJ010000139.1:0-3901 GCA_964528545.1 uncultured Methanosarcinales archaeon | reverse complement strand
CCTTTACGATGAAACAATGATTTCTGTGCAGCAAATCCGAGCATAAGTTATTTAAACGATTATTTAATCCTGATTTTATGAAAATTCTTCTGCTTGGAAACAGCGCAAGAGAGCACATAATTGCAGAAACCCTTTGTAAAAACAAATCAGTCAGGCTTTTTTCTTATATTAAGGCAAAAAATCCTGGAATCATTTCTTTGTCAAAAGAATTTGAAACGGGAGAGTATGGCGACATGAAAAAAATAAGAATTTTTGCGGAAAAGATAAAGCCGGATTTTGCGTTCATCGGGCCGGAGGAGCCTTTAAGCAAGGGAGTTGTGGATTTGCTAAAGGCGTCAGGCATCAAAAGCGTTGGGCCCGCAAAAAAACTAGCGCGGCTGGAATCAAGCAAATCATTTACAAGAAAATTGATGGAGAAATACAAAATTGAAGGGAACCCGATATTTAAAATTTTTGATGCAAAAAATGTTCCTGAGGCGAAAAATTTCATTGACGGATTGGAAATGTGCGTGATAAAACCGGACGGATTGACCGGAGGCAAAGGCGTTAAAGTTCAAGGAGACCATTTTGAAACAAAAAAAGAGGCATTCGACTACTGCAATGAGGTTCTGCGAACTCATCCCTATGTAATTGTCGAGGAAAAATTTGACGGGGAAGAGTTTTCATTGATGTGCTTCACAGATGGAAAAACAGTTGTTGCAATGCCGCCCGTGCAGGACCACAAAAGAGCATTTGTTGACGACAAAGGGCCAAACACAGGCGGAATGGGCTCTTATTCATGCGAAAATCACCTGCTCCCGTTTTTGACAGAAAAAGATGTTAAGCAGGGGCTTGAAATCACAAAAAAAGTTGCAAATGCGTTGCTTAAAGAAACCGGCGAATACTACAGGGGAATTATGTATGCAGGCCTGATTGCAACAAAAAACGGGGTAAAGGTGGTTGAGTACAATGCAAGGTTTGGAGACCCTGAAGCAATGAATGTTTTAGCTGTGCTTGAGACGGATTTGGCAGAAATTTTGCAGGCAATCGTAAATCAGGCGCTCGACAAGGTAAAAATAAAATTTGCAAAAAAGGCGACTGTCTGCAAGTATGTTGTTCCTCAAGGATATCCTGATAACCCTGCAAAAAATGAAAAAGTAGAAATTGGAAAAATCCCAAAGGGCGCACGGATTTATTATGCTTCAGTCGACAAAAAAGACGACGGATTGTATTTGTCAAGCTCAAGAGGAATTGCGTGCGTCGGCATTGCGGAAAGCCTCGAAAAGGCAGAAATACTTGCGGAAGAAGCTGCAAAAGCCGTCAGGGGCAAAGTGTTCCACCGGGAGGATATAGGAACAAAGAAATTGATTCAGAAAAAAATAAGCCATATGCAAGATGTTGTAAAAACGATTTAACGACTTCTTAGTAAATCAAAAAATTTATATATAAACTCTTCAAAAAACTTATTATGGCTAAAAAAAGAGGCAAATCTAAAGCGAGTTCTGCCAAAAAACCTGCGAAAAAATCAAAGCCGGAGGAAAGCCCAATAAGCCAGGTCATCCACAGCCTTGACATAATTGCAGAGGACAAGAAGAAAGAAGCCCCGATGGACGTCGATTCAATCCTTGGAGCAAAGGAAGAAAAGCCAGTGCAGGCTGAAACTGCGCCAGCCCAACAGGAGGCAAAGCCGGCATCAAATGAGCACACAGAGATGATAAAGGACATCAAAAGCATCAAGCATATGGTCCAGTTTGTCCTTTTCTTTGCAGGACTGATTTTCCTTCTTGCAATTTATAATCTAGTCAAGTGATTAGAAAAGCTTTTATTTATCGTTCTGTACTTTGCCTTTATGAAAATCCAGATAAAAGATGAGATTCTAAAAAAAAGAAATTCTCTGCCAGAAAATAAAGTAAGGCTTAAGAGCGAAGCAATCTGGAAATGCCTGTCCGCATTAAGGCAATACAAAAGTGCAAAAACAGTGATGTTCTACGTTTCAATAAAAAATGAAGTCCGCACAAGGGGCATGATAAATGATGCGCTGAAAAACAAGACAGTTGCTGTCCCAAAAATGGAAAAAAATGAGATAGAGCCTTCTATAATTGCCGGCATGGAGAGCCTCGTTGAAGCAGGCAAATTTAACATTCCTGAGCCAATGGGGCTGATAAAAATGAATTACAAGTCAATTGATATTGTAATTGTACCGGGGGTTGTATTTGACATAAACGGGCATAGGATTGGGTATGGCTTTGGGTATTATGACAAGTTCCTGAAAAATGTCCCGAAAGCACTAAAAGTGGGATTGGCGTACGAGTTTCAGGTTATCGATAAAATCCCAAGACAAGAGCATGATGTGCCAGTTGATTTTATTATTACAGAAGACAGGATTATTGATTGCAAAAGATAAGATGCGCGAACCGGGACTTTCGCAGAATTTTAAAGATTCTCTTCGAACCCGGGTCACAGCCTGTTTGCTTCGAAGGGCCCGTTTTTTCCGGAGTTTTTCCTAAAAAGCTCTTGGCAAGGCCGCATCTTAACCACTGGACTATTCGCGCATAGGGATGCGAAACTTAAGCATATCTTATAAATTTTTGGATATTGGATTGCCTGATTTTTAGCAAAAAACTTTTAAGCAGCGCTTCATTCCCAAGTATATGGCACTCACATTAGACCAGTTAATGCAAAGAGATGCTTCTACATTGTCTGATTTTGAAGGAAAAGTTGTAATTGCCCAGCTGGAAGCAAGATTGTGGAGAAACACAACGGAAAGTAGGAGTATTCTTCAAGCAATTGATGATGTTCAACATCGGGCAGAAGAACCTTCCTATTCTGGCTCGTCTGAAACTGAGGGTCCTTTAACAAGTGTAGCGGCATCGCTGAAAGCGCTTTTGCATCCTTTACATTCTCCAGATTCTTTACACTGTGACCCGCTTGAAACTGCAAGCTTTATGAGGGGCAAGAATGCTATGTCACATGCACTTCTTTATTTAACGGATCGCAGAAGAAATGCCTTGACATTGCCGCAGTATGAAGATTTGGTTGGTTTTGCAGACAGGCGCTATCCCATACAAGTATTGCGCGAAGGACGATTGTTCTTGGCTTTCAAAAAAATAGTTGATGACGATAAAATTCCAATAGATGAAGCGGTTAGAAATAGGGTGGAAAGTGATTTTGATAGATTTACTTACCGAACTATAAGATAATAATCAAATGGGCCCGACCAGACTTTCTTAATGATTTAATTTCTTAAACCATGCTTCGAACTGGTGACCTTCACCTCACTGAGGCCGCTTCCTATCCCTAGCTTCGCCTTGTAAGGGTGACGTCATTTACGGCAATAAATCTTAACTCGTAACCGCTAGACTACGGGCCCAATTAGAACTTTGAATTTTTAAACTATATAAAAAGCTTTCTTAGACAGTGACCAGCAGGCCGGAATTCCCGCAATAAAAGAAGCTTCTCGCGTTTTTCAAATTAAGATATCTCTTGATTCTCCCAAGCTGCTTTTTCGCCTTCAGAATCCGGTAGGAGCACTTAACCTCGTACAAGTCGTAGCGGTCGCCCTTTCTTGCGATGATGTCAACCTCTCCCAAGGATCTTTTTTCGTATTTTACCGGGACATTTGTCGATATAGAATCATAATCGCCGCGGATTTTGTCAGATAATTCAAGAACGTACTGGTCGTGCTTTGAAAGTTTGCATCTCGCCATTTAAAGCAATCAACGGTTTTAATTTTTATTGGATTGCTGCTTTATATAGTTTTCCATTGCGCGGTAATTCCAAGTTAAGTGGGAAAAATCACAAGCCAACAATGGCGCTGGTCGGACGGGGGATGTCCCTTACGGGGTGTCTGACTAGGAGTGAAGCGATGACAGCCGCCATTATTGTTGGCTTTTGGGCAATAACAATAAAAACACACATAACT
>CAZGTJ010000138.1:0-3914 GCA_964528545.1 uncultured Methanosarcinales archaeon | reverse complement strand
ATGCGTACAGATCAAACCCCTCCTCCAACGCAATTGCAAGGAAGCAGGAAATAGAAAGGCAGGCGGACAGCTCAAGATAATTCCATATTTCTCAATTTGTTGTTTTATTTAGAAAAGTTTAAATATCTTCTAATGAAAAAATTATTATTGAAAAAGAGGCAAAATGGGTAAAGCTAGATTTCTTTACATGGGACTGGTTCTTCTCGTATTTATGCTCATCCTCGCCGTTTTTGCACTTTCGGCGGGCTCGTGCGAGAGCGACTGCACCTACTATTATGATAACATTGTCCACGCCGCCTGCGACGGCCAGAACAGCTGCCAGTTTTTTGATTCAATTTCAAAATCCGCATGTGATTTTTCGCAGCCCGGATGGATAAGGGATTATGACTCAAGCAATTACGTTGTATGCGCTGGCGGAGCGCCCCAGTTAAAGGCAGTTTACGAGGCAAGCATTGCATGCGACAAGGAGGACATCGTTAAGTCCACAAGAATTGCAAACTATAAGGGCAAGCCCGTAAAGCTCGTGGTTGCGGTATGCGGTTGAGGTTATTTATGGTTTTAAATCCAAAAGCGCAGTCATGGTCGCTTGACGCGACGATAGCAGTGGTTATATTTATGGGCGCAATTGTGGTATTTTACTCTTACCTTAACAACCAAACCGACACAAAGCATAGATTATTGAGCGGGCAGGCAACGATGATAAGCAGGCTGCTCACGGCTGACGACTCGTCAATAAGAGTTGTAAAAAACGGGAGCATTGACGATGAAAAGCTAATGGAGTTGAGGGGCATAGAATACAAGCAGCTTAAGGGCCAGCTTAAAATATCGTCTGACTTTTGCATATACCTTGAGGATGGGGACGGGAACATTGTTTTGATAAACAATTTGCACAAGGGCATCGGGAGCGACAAGATAAATCTGAGCAACGCGCCGTGCAACGCATGATTTTCACAAAAATTAAATATAGATATGAAAAAAGAGTGATTAAATGAGAAAAAGAGCGCAGTCATCAATAGAATTTATTGTAATTTCCGCATTTCTTCTGATTTCCGTATTCGGGTTTTTGTCTTTCCTTTCAACAAATGCGACGGAAGTAAAGGAGCAGGCGAACAGCAAGGTTGCAGAAGACATCGGAGAATACACATACAGGGAAATTGAGTCGACAAGAACATTGAATGACGGCTACATAAAATTATTTTTAATGCCGGTTAACGTAAACGGCGCTGATTATAATATCACCCTAATTGATAACAGGGAGCTTGTTGTGGAGTACCTTGGATACGAGTACATAAAATTCCTTCCGGATAACATCAAGGGAAATATTACCAGAGGATACAATGTAATTTCGAAAGAGGACGGCATAGTCTACATAAACGCCTATGACGTCAAGACTTTTAGGCCATATCTTTCAAACGGCACAACACTTGATTGCCAAGTCACGACCTCATGCCCCTACACCACTTTGTTCAGGATGTCTTTTTTAACGGACGCCCACTCAGAATCCCACAACTCAAGCGATTATCTTTATAGCGTGTGCTGCAGGCACCCATATTATGTTCTCAATAATTCCTGCCAGTCAGGAACGGTTGTTGTAAAGCTTTCAAATACCTCGGATGCGCACACGGAATTCCCTTCCCTTCCAAACGAATTCGCAAATTATACAACTGATATCTGCCTCTCATCGCAAAGCAGAAACTTTGAATGCGCTCTGGTTGATGATGCAGATTACCCAGACTGCATAAGCGCAGGGTACGAGACTTGCGTTGCAACACTCTCAGCCGAATCAGACGCTCATGCAGGGGACTGCGAAACAGACCCATACCAATTGAAAGTTTGCTGTAGATAGAAAATCTTAAATACTAAAACAAAACTAGAATTGTAAAAATGAAAAAGAGGCTAGCACTTGTAGTTCTGGTATTAGCAGTAT
Organism: uncultured Methanosarcinales archaeon; assembly: GCA_964528545.1. Classification (GTDB taxonomy): domain Archaea; phylum Nanobdellota; class Nanobdellia; order Woesearchaeales; family GW2011-AR4. The sequence continues at coordinate 1,987 of CAZGTJ010000138.1, read as the reverse complement.
CTCTGCTTCCATTCATCAATGCGGCAACCGTCTCCCATACTGCAGAGCAGGTAAGAAACGGAACATTTTCCGGAAATTTCAATTTTCTTGTAGACAAATTCTCCATATTTGACAGGATAACATCGGTAATAAGGTTTTTTATTGCGGAGAATGGAAATGTCGGGATTGGAAATACAATTCCAAATTCAACATTGCATGTTTCCGGGAAGATAAACGCGTCTGATGATGTTTGCACAGAAGCAGGCGGTGGCAAATGCTTGAGCGATGCTGGAACTGGAGGAAGCGGATCTCTGACGTGCCCTGCGGGTACAAGCCTGATTGGGGCGTCAGATAGCCCAACAGCTTTTTGTGCTGAAGATAGTGAAAGATCTGCAACTACGTGGCAAGAAGCGTCAGCCACGTGCAGGAATGCAGGAAGAAGATTATGCACTCAAGATGAATTTGTATTTGGGTGCAATTCTGGATTAGGGAGCGGCTGGAATGACAATTATGAATTTACAAGCGACATCACTCCAAGAGAAGGTTTCCCGGGCCAAACTTGGTCTGTATTAATCGGAGGAGTTCCTGGTGTATGCCGGTCAATAAGCTATAATTTTGTATATGAGCCTTCAGGAACTAATGTGCCATATCCATATCGATGCTGTATAAGCGGTTCTGGAATGGGTGGGGGCGGTTCAGGCGGAGGAACGATGAATACGTGGGAAGTTAATAAAAGCGACACTGTGAGCACCTCTTCAACAGCTTTTGTTGATATGCCGGATATGTCATTAACATTCTCTTTAGCATCACCCTCAAAAGTTCTTACATCTTTCAGTGCAGAGAGCTGTGGCTCTGGAACCCAAGGAGGCATTTGGAGCACTTATAGGATGGTAATTGACGGCTCTGAAGCTGTGCAATCTACTACTAACTATAATGTTATAGGCAACGTCCACATGCAAAGAATTCTAGAACTTGGAGCAGGGGCACATACTTTAAAAGTAGAATGGAAAACTAGCGGCGGCTCAATAGATTGCCCATACAATCCGGGCGCGCAAGGCGGACCAGGCCATAGAGCACTTAATGTAATAGAGTTAACAGGCGGTTCTGGAGGAGGAAGCGGCTCAGGCGGCTGGACAGACGACGGAACAAATGTAAGGCTGACAGATATTGGTGATAATGTGGGGATTGGAACTTCAACACCTGCAGAAAAGCTTGATGTTGCCGGCCAAGTTCATGCAACTGGGGATGTTTGTACTGATGCAAGTGGAGGAAGATGCTTAAGCGATATTACCTCGGGCATTGACGAATTCGAGATTGATACCGGAGCAACTTTACAGAACGGGTTAGTTGCTTATTGGAAGCTTGATGAAGCATACGCAGGAGGAGTCAGAAAAGACTCTTACTTGACAAACCACCTAAAGCATGTGAACGCTCCTGCACCTGTTGCTGGCAAAAAGGGAAATGCTGCTAATTTTATAAGCACTAAATCGCAATATCTAAAACTAGATGACCTTATATATATAAGGACAGACGACGGAAATTTTAGTATAGCCGGATGGTTTAATGCCGCCGCAATCGGCAATGGAAGAGTAGTTGCAAATAGATACTGGGATGGATTATACCATGGATACGACCTGCAGGTGGTCAGTAATCAAAGACTGAGATTTCATCTTGGGGATTCGGAGCTGCAATCAAGCGTTGTGTATAATCTTGGTCAATGGCATTTTTTTGTAATTTGGTATGATATCTCTGATGGAAAAATGTATATGCAGATTGATAATGGGGTTGTTGATTCAATGAACCAATTAGGCGATCGCGCTGTGTTACCATCGGTTGCAACACCTTTTACCATAGGAAATGATGCCTATAGCGATTACTTTGATGGAATGATAGACGAAGTTGGAATGTGGAAAAAAGTGCTTACAGCACAGGAAAGGGCAGATTTGTACAATAGCGGCAGCGGCAATATTTACTGGCCCTGATTGGGCTCAAGAAAAAGTATCCCTAA
>CAZGTJ010000137.1:0-3937 GCA_964528545.1 uncultured Methanosarcinales archaeon | reverse complement strand
TTACTATTGACTGCCATGGATATACAATTAATTATTCGCGAAACGTAATGGGTTATGGAGTTAACAATTCCGGATTTAATTACAGTGTTGTAAGAAGCTGTAATATTGCCCAAGCTGCAATTCCAAGTCCAACATCATTTTCCTATGGAATTTATGCTGTTAATAACATAACTTCAACTGATGTTTATAATAATAGCATTTCTACAAGGGGGATAGTGTCATCTGGTTTTTATGCCTATGATGCCTCTGAGAATAACGTTTACAGCAACTTAATTACTATTAGTGGAAGCAGTGGAGATGGAATTAGTACTGATAAAAGCTCTAATAATAAGGTATATGATAACAACATAACCACAAAGGATAAAGGAAGTGGTATTTATTTAAGCCGCGGTTCAAATTTAAACGTCTACAATAACAATATCACACTTGTCAGAGATTATTCGATTGGTATTGATATTTATAGGAGCTATCAAATTAATGTTTACAATAATATTGTAAAAGGGCTATCCTCGGGTTTCTATACATATGGTACACTTTTTTCAAGCAATAATAACATTAGTATTTATAGCAATACTGTAAGCACTCTAGGAGGAGGTTCAGCGTCACTTTGGCTGATTGGCAACAATAGTAAAATATACAGCAATCTTCTCACAAGCACTTATTATGGTCTTTTGATGGGTGGTGTGAATATCTCAGTTTATATGAATAACATAACCTCAAGTTATCTTCCCGTATATCCCTATACTCTTTCCCCTACGTCCAACATCAATTTTACCCATAATATAATAACGGGAACTGGAACTGGTGATGGTGTGCGTATTGTCTCACAGAATGATGATATTTACGAAAACACAGTAACTTTGACGGCAAGCAGTGGTAGAACTGGTATTACAGCATTTGACCCTGACAGCAATATTTACAGAAATAAAATAACGGTAAGCGGCACATGGGGAAAAGGTATAAATTTGGTATCTAACAATAACAGCAAAGTGTATGACAATAATATAACAGTCAAAGAAGCAAATTCTTATGGAATAAGTACCGGCAGTGATGTTTATAATACCAGCATTTACAAGAACACCATAACGACTCAATCAACCGGGTATGGTGTTTCTCTAGCTGGAAAAGGAAATAGTTTTTTTGACAACAGCATAAATACGCTGGGCACAGGTGTATGGGATCAGGGTTCCAGTAATTTTATTTATAACAACAATATAACTGTAAAAGGAAGCAAGGGATCTGGTATTTTATTATACTGGAATAAGAATGCCAGTGTTTTTGACAACAATATTACCACCTATAACACTTTAAGCCATGGAATCTATTTGTGGAATTCACCATTTAACAATAGTATACATAATAATAACATAGCGACAAAGAGCATCACCTCATATGGAATCTATTTAGATAGAGATGTAAACTGGACAATTTCTTACAACAACAGAATATCTTCATTGGCAAAAGGTATTGTGATAAATGGTACTGGAAAAGTAGGCTCTTACTTTAACAGCTTCAGGAATGATATTATAATACCCTGTACATCTGGATGTGCTCCTGACTATTATGATATCTGGCTCCAAAACAAATCATACTTTACAACGTTCCTGAATGTAAGCACTGACAAATCAATAATGTACATAAAAGATGACAGCAACCTAACCGTCCAATGGTACCTAGACTTAAACGTAAAAGACTCTTTGAGCAGTCCAATAAGCGGGGCAAATGTTGATATTAATGACTTTTTCGGAACAAATGTTTTCAGCGGCTTGACTGATGCAAATGGATTAATACCGACGCAAATTATAATGGAATTCACAATGAATGGAACTGTTCCATTCATCGTTGGAAAAGACACGTGCACCGACGTAAGAACCAATGTAAACATCACCTGCTTTACGCCGTATACAATTAACGTCAACAAAGCAGGTTATGCTCCTCAATCGATTGCTATGGATGTTAATAGGAGCAAGGTAATGAATGTTGTTCTGACTTAAACTAAGAAAAATTTAAAAACAAACTTTATATTCGATTGACAAGATGCCAAAACCATTAATTTTAGCAAAAAAGCAGGCATTTTTCTAGCAAATTTCTTCACTTTCAGTCCTAAAAATGACACGAATAGCTATTGTTGACAACCAGAAGCTTAAGGATATTCAGCTAAAGCTGTACATCCAGTCAGTCTGCCCTGTCAACAGGACAGGAAAAGAATGCATCAAGATAGTTGACAGCAAGCTTACAATAGACGAGAACCTTTGCACCGGCTGCGGGATATGCCCAAAGGCGGCCCCGGCTGCAATAAAAATCATCAATCTTCCGGAGGAGCTGAAAACGCAGCCCATCCACAGGTATGGTGAAAACAAGTTTGTGCTTTACTCGATGCCAACCCCGAAATTCGGACAGGTTACCGGAATTCTTGGAATCAACGGAATTGGCAAATCAACAGCAATAAAAATACTGGCAGGAATTTTAAAGCCGAATTTTGGCGACTGGACAAAAGAAGGGGACTTTGAAAAGCTGATTTCTTTTTTCAGGGGAACAGAGGCGCAGGGATTTTTTGAAAAAATAAAAAACTCCGAGATAAAAGTCTCGTACAAGCCGCAGCAGGTTGAATTGATACCGAGAAGCGCCCAAGGAAAGGCAATTGACCTGCTCAGGAAAGTCGACGAATCCGGCAATCTGGATAAAATTATTGATGAAATGCAGCTTGGGCATTTTCTGGACAATGAGATAGGCCAGATTTCAGGAGGAGAGCTCCAAAAGGTTGCAATTGCTGCAACGCTTCTAAAAAATGCAAACCTGTTTATTTTCGATGAGCCGACAAGCTTTCTTGATATAAAGCAAAGGATCAACATGAGCAAGTACGTCAAGTCCTCCGCAGACGAGAAAACTTCGGTTCTTGTGGTAGAGCACGACTTGGTTATACTGGACTACATTGCCGATTTGGTCCACCTAATGTACGGGCAGGAGAGCGCTTATGGAATTGTGAGCGGAATAAAGCCCATAAGAAACGGAATTAACGTGTATCTTTCCGGATATATAAAGGAAGAGAACATAAGATTCAGGGACTCCAAAATAAAGTTTGAGCAAAAGCCGCCTATAAAGAAAAAGACCGGAAAGGAAGCGATGACTTCATGGAGCTTGGTTGAGAAGAAGCTTGGGAATTTTACCCTGAAGGCGCCAGAAGGAACTATCCATAAGAACGAGATTATAGGGGTTCTTGGGGAAAATGGCACTGGAAAGACAACTTTCGTCAAAATTCTGGCGCACGCGCTAAAGCATGACAAAGGGCATATTTCCGAGAAAATCAAGGTGTCGTACAAGCCGCAATATCTTGAGCCTTCTGACGAGATTGTAGTCAATGTCCTGCAAAATGCATTTGCAAAATTTGAGCATCAGATAATAGGCCCACTCGACATAAAGCACCTTTCAATGAAAAAGCTCAATGAATTGTCAGGAGGAGAATTGCAGAGAATTGCAGTTGCAAATTGCCTGCAGCAGGAAGCAGACCTGTATCTGCTTGACGAGCCATCTGCATACCTTGATTCGGAGCAAAGGCTCATTCTGTCAAAAATCATAAGGGATTTTATTGAGCAGAAAAACGCAAGCGCGCTGATTGTCGACCATGACCTGCTGTTTATCGACTACATCAGCGACAAATTGATTGTTTTTGAAGGAAAGCCGGCAATTGAAGGAAATGTTGCAGGGCCGTTTGACATGGAAGACGGAATGAATAAGTTTTTGAAAGAGCTAAATATTACTTTGAGGAGAGATCCTGAGACCAATCGTCCCAGAGTCAATAAACTGGACTCTAGACTGGACAGGGAGCAGAAAGAAAGCGGAAAATTCTATTATGTTTAAAAAATCAACCAGTACTATTTGTGACTGGATCTTTTGTAAACTAATTTCCTTATAACTCCACCCACATCCATAAAGGCTT
>CAZGTJ010000136.1:0-3951 GCA_964528545.1 uncultured Methanosarcinales archaeon | reverse complement strand
ATTGCGTGTTCTTTGTTTTACGGCAATCTATTTTCTATACGGAATGACAAAATCTCATTCGGGAGCATAATACTCTATCTTGAGAATGAACCTGTACACAAGGTAGGGCACAATAAAGCAAAGCGCATAAATAAACGAGAATATGAAAGGATTATGGGAATCGCCCAGGCCCAAGTCACCAATTACTTTGTTGGATATTTTTGATACAACAAAAAAATTCACAAGAGCAGCTGTAGGGATAAAAATTACAAGGATTACATGATGCTTTTTTTCAAGATGCTCTATTCCTCTTATGACAAGCTCGAACAAAAGCCCGAAAATAAGCCCCATCAGGATTATTATGAGATAAAGCCTAACACCATTTAGCGCAACTAAAACTGGAATTAACGCAATCGATATTGCAAAATTCGCAGCAACAATTACAGCAAGAAGAATCCAGTAAACGTGCTCATCAAACCTTTTTTGATGCTCTTCTCTAGTCCATTTTGCGTGATTGATTTGATGCAGGGCGTCGGCTATCTCGCTTTTTTTCCAACCTCTTTTTTCCAGCCTGTTGATGAGATTCTGCATCTGATTTGATTAAAATTTTGATTCTTTTTATTGTTTTTGGTTTTAAAACTTTGTTCAGAGAACTTTTTGTTTGGGCGTAAAACTTAAATACTACTAGACCCAATAAGTAAGAAATGAATAAAATAACTAAAATTATATTGGGAATATTTACTTTATTGCCAATACTATACATGTTTGGATTTTTTGTATTTGTTTTTAGTGCATTTACTGCTTCAGCAGAGTTGAAATCGGCAGACTTCAATACATTATTCATGTTTCATTTAGCTGTATTGGTGTTAGTATTAATCTTACTTGTAATTTATACCATTGATATAGTTAAGAATGATAGAGTTGTTGAGGATAAAAAAGTACTTTGGGCAGTACTTATATTTTTAGGCAATTTTATTACCATGCCAATTTACTGGTATCTTTACATTTGGAAAGAGCAATAAGGATTCAAACTTTTCCAGAATTATAGTTTTACTAACTTTCTTCCTTCTCTTCGTTAATTGTCCTTTTCACAAAATGAATAAACGCCTTTGTCTTGTCATAATACTCCTTTAAGACGTCTATGCTGACTTCGACAATTTCTCCCTTGTCTATGGTTGCAATCATCGTAACATGCCTTCTGAACTCCTCTCTTTTTGTATATTCAGCCTTGCTTAATTTTCTTAATCTTGTGTAGAAGTTTATGGCTTCAAGCAATTCTTGATTGTCAGAAAATGTTTTTTTTAGAAGCTCTGTCCGAAGGCCCGCATTTTCAGGGACATTTGTGACCAGCTTTTTTTCCTTTGCATATTTTAAAATTGCCTCAAGCCCGTATCCAATGCAGCTTATCAGCCTCTCGATAACATGCTTTATCACATCAACTGTCCTTGTGTATTTCAAACTTACCCAGAACAAGTGGTCCACCCGCTTCAATTCCTGAACTGCCAAATCAAAAGACTCTTTCATAACACATCAATTACTTTTCCCGGAGCTTTAAAATTGCCTCTGCAAGATTCCCGTTCGATTCCTTGAGTGCGCCAATCGCCTCTTCCTTGTTGCAATTGCTCTGGCTCATCACAGTTTGTATGTCCTCTTCTTTTATTTCAGCTTCAGCGATCCTTTCTATCTCTTCTGCTTCTCCAATTATTTGGTATGTCTCCTGGCCCATCATGTTAATCCTGCTGACTTGTGGGCTTTTGAAAACAAAATCCCTGCCAGTCGCCCGGATTATTACCTCCTGGGCCTCTATATCCTCTTGCTTTATGCCCATCTTCTTCATGGCTTTTTGCATTTCCCTTGGATTTATCCCAGGAAACATGAGCTCACCTTATCCCGAGAATTCTGTTGCCGTAAGAGTAAAGAAATACCATTATTATTATAACGACAATGCAAAGGATGATTATATGGCCCGGCTTGAATTTTATCTTGCTTTTGTACTCGTCAAAGTACCTTACAAGGCCGCCCATTCCCTGAGGCATTGAAATTCTGTCTTGAGCCATTTTGTATAGTAAAATTTGGCAGGGTTAGAGTAAGCCATCTTTTGTCAGGCCCTTTGTATAGCATAAGGCTATGATAGCCTGTCTTAGCATTAAACTAAGCGTGATTTACACTTGCACCGGCCAGGGCTCACCGTTTCATCCATTCTGTAAAAACGTCCATTGGTTCTCAATGCCCTCGCAGGCATTTTCGCAATTTCATCCTTAAATACAGCGGTCTCGTTTCTGAATGGTTGCCCTCTGTCTCCAAAGCTCGCTTTCGCGAGTGGCCTTTAACACTTGCGTGCTGGAGGATGGACTTTCCTCAGTAGTTATACCGAAGCTAAGTACTAACCCTACCAATATAAAGAATAAAAACTCGGTATATAAAATTATCTGTTTTTAAGACGAATCACACCAAATTACTTTCTTTTGTTCAAGAGCGCCTTGACTTCCCTTAGTTCCTCAAGCTGCTTTAGAAGAATGCCTTCCTTTATGTCTTCACCATACGCTATCATTATTATAATTATCACAATTAATGACCACAGAAATAATGTCTGCATAAATTCCCAGCTTAATTCGCGGCCTTCTGCATCAAATCTTGCAGTTATAAACAAATATCCAAGAACAAGGACGCTTATTCCAACAACCAAAAGCGACTTCTCAAAAAAGCTGGTCTTTCTTTTTTCCATATCGTTAGCTTCTCAGAGGCGCTTTAAATACTTTTCCTGCGAAAAACTATAATCTTAAGACTCTGCTCTCCGCTCCAGACTTCTTTTTCCCTGAAAACCTCAAAATTATGCTTTGCAGCATGCCGCTTTGCCATGTCATGCAGCTTCGCTATCACCGCAACTGTCCCGTCCTTCTTAAGGATGTATTCCGATTGGTAAAAAAGCTCATTGTAAATCCTTTCAAGGCTTGCTTCTTTGGACGACGGGAGGCTTGCAACAATCCTGTCAACACTTTGCTTTTTGAACTTTATGTCAAGCCACTCCAATTCTGTCCTGCTGAACTCCACCTGCTTGTCGATGCCTGCAATCTTCGCATTTTTTCTTGAATAATCGACAAACTTGAACATATAATCGAATGCAAAAATCCCGGTCTTCGCCTTTTTTGTTTTTTTGTCCTCATTCCTGAAGAATTTATCATAATCAACGCTGGTCTTTAGATTTAAAAACGCGAACTTGTCTTTTTTATAGTAGTTGTAGGGAAAATCCAGCGCAAAGAAAGCAGCCTCAATTGGTACAACACCATCTCTCGAAAACGGGTCAATCAATTTTTCTTTTTTGCCAAAGCCGCTAAATCGTACAAGCGAATACGCAATTGTCCCCCTTAACGAGCTTGGATGAAGGAAAATCTTGTAGCTTCTCTTGTTCAATTCAAACCCTGCGAAATCGATTCCAAAGTAGCATTTGTTGCTGATTATGTAGGAGTAAACAATAATCTCAAATTCATTAAAATCAATTTTTGTATTCTTGAACTTTTCTGTTATGAAGCCGCTTGCTATTTGCTCGGCATCCACGCTTTTGAAATCATGGCTCCCTAACCTCAGGCATTCAGCCTTGAATTTGCTGTGATCATGCATCCATTTTTCAAAGTCAGTCTTTTCAAGAGCCTTTTTGAACTCTTTCTTGAAGTCCTCGAACTCAAAGCTTCCGAGAAGATACACAACCCTGTCAATTGACTGGCACTTATAGCATAGGGTGCAGAAATCCTCAAAATTCTTTGCCTCAAAAACAACGCACCCTTCCTCAATTTCCGAGTCTGCGTTGATCAGCTCTTTGATGTCATTTGCTGCTATTTCCTCTATCCCTTTGGACGTGACTGCAAAACCCTTCATCACTACCAATTAAATCGTCTGTTTTAAAAAGTTTACTTTACTATAGGTGCTGTAGAAAAAGTCTATTAATTGTAGAAAGTATGTTCTGCATGATAACCC
>CAZGTJ010000135.1:0-3953 GCA_964528545.1 uncultured Methanosarcinales archaeon | reverse complement strand
ACGGGATAGTCGTGGAATTCTGCATGCAGTACAATGACAGCTACCAGGAAAATGTGTTCTCATTCGCAAACAACATCAACACTCATGAAGGAGGAACCCACCTTGTTGGATTTAAGACAGCATTGACAAGGGTGATAAACAGCTACATTGAAGATAAAAAAATGAAGGGAGTCAAGCTGACAAGCGAGGATGTAAGGGAGGGCCTGACTGCTGTAATCTCGATAAAAATTCCGGAGCCACAATTTGAGGGCCAGACAAAAACAAAGCTTGGAAATTCTGAGATAAAAGGGCTTGTTGATTCCATAGTGAATGAGTCGTTAAGCACGCACCTCGAGGAAAATCCGAGCATTGGAAAAGCCATAGTTTATAAATGCATAAATGCGGCGCAGGCAAGGGAAGCAGCCCAGCGGGCAAGGGACCTGACAAGAAGAAAAGGAGCGCTAAGCCATGGCTCTTTGCCCGGAAAACTGGCAGACTGCTCCGATAAGGACCCTGCAAAATCCGAGCTTTTTATAGTCGAGGGAGACTCGGCCGGCGGAAGCGCAAAGCAGGGCAGGAACAGGGAATTTCAGGCAGTTCTCCCGTTAAGAGGCAAAATCCTAAATGTCGAGAAGGCACGATTAAACAAAATATTTGAGAATGAGGAAATAACAACTTTGATTACCGCAATTGGAACAAATGTCGGGGAAGAATTTGACATCGCAAAAGCAAGATATCACAAGCTTGTGATAATGACAGACGCTGACGTCGACGGCTCGCACATAAGGACATTGCTGCTTACATTTTTTTACAGGCATATGCAGCCTCTGATTGAGGCAGGCTATGTCTATATTGCCCAGCCTCCGTTATACAAGATCTCAAAGGGGAAGGTGACAAAATACGTTTACAACGACGAGGAGCTTCAAAAGCTGCTTAAGGAAATGGGGAGAGATGAAGTGGGAATGCAGCGCTACAAAGGCCTGGGGGAAATGAACCCGATTCAATTGTGGGAAACAACAATGGACCCTTCCAAGAGGACAATTTTGCAGGTTACAATGCAGGATGCAGTTGAAGCAGACAAAATATTCACGCTTCTTATGGGCGATGAAGTGGAGCCAAGAAGAAGGTTCATTGAAATGCACGCAAAGGAAGTGGTTAATTTAGATATTTGAACGCTTAGACGATATTTTATTCTTTGTTTCAATCTTGAGATTTTTGACAGTTATTAAACTTTTTACTTGAGCATTTTGGATGTCTTGTAAACATCCGGCATGTACGGGCTGATTCTTACAACTTGAGCCTTCATGTTTCTTTTTCTTAATTCATCCTCCAGCTCCTCTTTTTGCACTTTCTGGTCGTATCCAAGGCATATTATGTCAGGTTTTATCTCATCGATTATATCAAAAATATTTCCTTGCCTTCCTAGAACTGCCCTATCGACAATTTTCAGGCTTCTTATCCTTTCAAGCCTTTCCTTTTCATTAAATTTTGGCTTTTTTCCCTTTGCTTTTTCAGAATTTGAGTCTCTCGCAATCACAACAATCAGTTCATCGCCAAATTTTTTTGCCTCTGACAGCAAGTACAAATGGCCTTCGTGAATCATGTCAAAAGTGCCTGCACACATTATTTTTCCCATAAGCGAAAGCAAGAGAAGATGATTTAAAAATATTGTTAAAATCTTTGGCTTAAAAACAAAAGAAGAGACAATGTCAATCAGTAGTTTTCATCTATCAGGACAGCGCTTGCAATCACTGTTGTCCACAAACCGTCCTTATGGCCCTCTGCAGACTGGGTTATGCTTGTGGTCTTGAATATCCGGCCGCTTGCCTTGTAAATCTGCTCCCTCTCGTCCCATGCGGAATTGTAGTCAAACTCAATTCCAAGAGTTGTTGCCAGCATTGTTGCAGCCAGGTCTTCCGCATACTCTCCCGATCTTTTTGCAGTTTCGCCGTATGTGTGATGCTCTGACAAATACCCGTAAGTGTTGCTGTCCTTCGGAATTGCAATTCCTATTGCCGATGAAATAAGTCTGTTCGGTTCCGCTGTTTCGCTTCTTGCCATGACCGCGTATACAATTTGCCCCGGCTTTAGGTGCTTGAGGCCCTCTTCTCTTGAAATTACTTCGCAGTTGGGAGGCAAAATGCTTGAGACATAAACAAGATTGTATTTTTCAATTCCCGCGTCCCTTAATGCCGCTTCGAATGACGCAAGCTTGTCCTTGTGGACACCAACGCCTTTGGTCAAGAACATTTTTGTTGGCACTTTCATGGCTTTTTCGTGATATGCCTTCTTTTTAAAAACCTTTTGGAAAAATGGATTTTTAAAAATTTTACGTCTGAAAAACAGTGACATTCACAAAATTTTCACGATTTTTTTTATTTCCTCGATAAAAATTTCTGCCTCGTCCTCGGTATTATAAAGATACAGGGATGCCCGCACGCTTCCCTCTAATCTTCTTTTGTTGAACCAGCTATGGACGCAGTGCATCCCGCTTCTCGTCATTATGCTCCTGGAATTGTCAAGAATCTTTGAGACATCGTGGGGATTCATCTTTTCAATGTTGAATGAGAAAATCCCTGCTCTTTTTCCTGCATCCGGGCCGATGACTTTTATTTTCTTTTCGCTTTGCAGGGATTCTGTAATCATCCTGTTCAATTTTATCTCATGCCTTGAGACATTTTTCATCCCGATGCCTTTGAGGTACCTGCAGGCCTCCCCAAGTCCGATTATTCCAGCATAATCCTGCAGCCCCGCCTCGAATCTCATCGGAATATCCTCGATTTCATAGCCTTCATAGGTGGAATTTTTTACGGTTTCCCCTCCTATGATGAACTGGCTCATTTTTTCCAGAGCCTGCTTTTTCCCGTATAAAATTCCGGTCCCTGTTGGGCCGAGCATCTTGTGCCCCGAGAAAGCAAGAAAATCAGCATCAAGGCTCCCTACATCGACTTCCTGGCTAGGAACTGCCTGGGCGCCATCTACAAGCAGCAGTGCATTGTTATCATGCGATATTTTTGCAATTTCCTTAATCGGATTTGTAACCCCGTCCAGATTTGAGGTAAACACCAGTGAAACCAGCCTTGTGCTTTTAGAAAACAGCTTTTTAAAGTTCTCGATGTTAAATGTACCGTCGTCATTTGTCTTGCAGATCCTGACTTTAACGCCGCTTTTGCCTGCCTTGAGCCACGGAAGAAGGTTCGAATTATGCTCCTTGTCGCTTATTATGACTTCATCCCCTGAATCAAGCCCAATGGAGTTTGCAACGATGTTAATCCCTTCCGTTGTGTTTTTGGTAAAAATTATTTCAGATGCGGATTTGGCATTTACAAAATTTCTTATTTCATTTCTTGATTTGTCCACCTCTTCCTCGACTTTTGCGGCAAGCCTGTGGGCGCTTCTTCCAGCGCATGCAGTATAATCTGTATAATACTCATTCATTTTTTCAATTACCTGTTTTGGCTTGAGAGACATGCACGCATTGTCAAAATAGACAATTTTCCTCTCAAGCATTGGAAAATCCTTTCTTGCCTTTTCTGCATTATATTCGAAAATCATTTTCTGAGCTCCGAGTCAATTATTGATTTGAATGTTCTGAACGGCTTGGGGCCTGCAATTCTTTGGTTGTAAACAAAAAATGTGGGGGTGCCTCTCACGCCTCCGTGGATTCCTGCAAGCGCGTCAGAATCTATCTCTTCCTTGTACTTGTTTGATTTCATGCAAGATGAAAAGTTTTTCTCGTCAAGCCCGATTTCTTTTGCCATTGTGAATAGATTCTCATAATTCATGCTTTCCTGCATTTCAAAGAGCTTCGCATGGTATTCCATGTATTTGTCCTGCTCAAGCGCGCAGTTGGCTGCAAGGGCTGTGGTGTAGCTTAGATTGTGGTGTGGAATGTAAAAAGCCCTGAACTGCAGGTTTACCTTTCCCTTGTAATAGTCAAGGACTTCATTTACTATCGGCTCCGCCTTTTTTGT
>CAZGTJ010000134.1:0-3978 GCA_964528545.1 uncultured Methanosarcinales archaeon | reverse complement strand
AAATACTCGCCTTTGCAGAGCATATCCCTTTCAAGGCTAAGGCCTTTGACTGCATTATATCTGTTACGAGCATGCACAATTTTTCAGATATTGGAAAATCCATATCTGAAATCAAGAGGGTTGGAAAGGATAATTTTGTTTTTAGTATTCTAAAAAGGTCAAGAAATTACGCCAGAATAAAGGAAATCATCCAGGAGAATTTTTTTGTCCATAAGGAGATTGAGGAGCAATTCGACACGATTTTTTTCTGTCAGAAGACGGCGTAATATTTAGTAATTGGTCATTATAGGAGGCGAATCTTTACCTTCGCATGACATTTAACAATTCTTTCTTTTTGCTTTCCATCAATTCCCTTGTTTTTGCCTCCAAGTTAAGCCTCAGAAGCGGCTCTGTGTTGCTTGGCCTGACATTAAACCAGAAATCATCAAACTCGACAGTAATGCCGTCTAATCTGGATATGCTTTTAGGATTTTGGCTTGAATATATTTTTTCAATTTCGTTTATTTTTGCATCCTTGTCATGAACCTCGGCATTCGTCTCTTCGATTGTATGATAAACCAGAAATTCCCTGATAAGCTCCGATAACGCCTTTTTTTCCTTTGAAATAATTTCAGAAACGATAAGGCTTGTTATGATTCCTGAATCTGCCCTGTAATTGTCGCGGTAATAATAATGCGCTGAATGCTCGCACGCAAAGAGTGCCCCTGTCCTTCTCATTGTGTCTTTTATAAAGGAATGGCCGACTCTTTCAAGAATGGGGACCCCGCCGAACCTTCTCACAGTTTCCGGCACAATGCGGCTTGTGACAACATTGTGTATGATTTTTTCCTTCCCGGATTTTGAAAGAAGATTTTTTATTATTAGCGCAGATATCAGGGAGCTGTTTATGACATTGCCGCTTTCATCGACAAAGAAAATCCTGTCTGCATCGCCATCAAAAGCCATCCCAAAGTCGCATTTCTTTTCTTTTACAACTTTTTGCAGTTGGGCAAGGTTTTCATACCTTGACGGGTCTGCAGGATGGTTAGGAAAATTCCCATCAAGCTTGAAATAAAGAGGAATTATTTTGATTGGAAGATTCTTATAAACCATCGGAATGATCTTTCCTGCCATCCCGTTTCCCGCGTCAACTGCAATCTTTAATTTTCTTAATTTTTTAACGTTGATAAATTTCCTGACATGCTTCACATAATCTTTTAAAATGTCCTTTTTGGCGGTTCTGCCTTTCTTTTTTGCCCCAAGAGTTTTGTATTCGCTTTTTTCTATGATTGACTTAATTTTCTGCAGCCCTGTGTCGCTGTTGATCGGGACAGCCCCCGCCTTGCAGAATTTCATCCCGTTGTACTGCTTCGGGTTATGAGAGGCAGTGAACATTACAGCCGGCTTGCTCAGGAATCCGGATGCAAAGTAAACTGCGTCTGTGCAAACTTCTCCAATAAAAATTACGTTAGCGCCTTGTTCAGCAGCGCCTTGCATAAACGCCCTGCTTAATTTCGGCGATGAGATGCGCATGTCCGTGCCTACAATAACGTCTTTGCACTTAAGAAAATGGACAAAAGCCCTGCCAATTTCATAGGCAATGCCGTCATTAAGCTCCTGCGGATAAACCCCTCTGGCATCATAAGCTTTAAAAATTTTAGATAGCATAATTGGCATCAAGAATAAGAGAATTTTGTTATTTAAATAGTTTAGTATTGCCCGGCATTAGATTTGCGTTGCTGCACTTATTGAGGTGCAATTACATCATCCTCGAATGGAATTATCCCATTCCATTTTTTTCCTGCTATTTTATACCTTTCCATGCTCCCTATGTCAAACCACTGCCCAGCAAACGGAAATCCTCTCAGGCGGCCCATTGCAGCGATTTTTGGAAACACGTCTTTTTCAAGCATTGCAAACCCGTTAGGAATCATGTCAATCACCTGCGGCTCCATTATGTAAAAACCTGCGCTTATCAAGTTTGACGGCGGGCTTGTCGGCTTTTCAGAAAACTCAAGTATTCTCGAGCCGTCGAGCCTTGCGACCCCATAATCAGACGGCTTTTCGACTGTTGTCAGCGCAATTGTTGCCAGCGCGTTTTTTCTTTTGTGAAGCCTGAACATTCTTGGGATGTTTATATTTTTTAGCTCGTCCCCGTTTGACACAATGAAGCTTTCCTTGAGATGCTTTCTTGCAAGCTTGAGAGGCCCTGCTGTTCCCAGCGGACGGCTTTCCTCTACATATGTTATATTCATTCCAAACCTGCTCCCGTCGCCAAAGCAATCGGTTATTTTTTCCTTGAGGTGGCCGACGCACAAGATTACGTCCCGAACCCCATATTTTTTAAGGAGATCAAAAATATGCTCCGTTATAGTCTTTCCCTGCACCCTGAGCAGCGCCTTTGGAATTTTGTCTGTCAAAGGCCTTAGCCTTGTTCCTTTGCCGCCTACAAGAAGAACTGCCTTGCTTGGAATGTGCGCCCCAAGGGATTCTGCAAGAATAAACTCGATTTCCTGGCTCCTGTTTTTGATGTCAATGCCGTCTATTCTTTTATCTATCTGGTCAATTAAATTCTTGTCAAGAGTAATGGTAATTCGCTCCTTCACTTTCCACCCACGCTTATGCTTGGCTTTCTCTATTTATAAAGTTTTTGTTTTTTGTATGATGAAGTATGACATACAGAAAAGTTTAAATATAAGAAAAACTCCACCGTTTTTCAGGGGGTTTGATGGACAGAAACTTAGCATTGGATTTTATAAGGGCGACGGAAGCAGCAGCAATCAATTCGGCCCTGTGGATGGGGAAGGGCAACGAGAAGGCATCAGATTTGGCTGCAGTCGAGGCCATGAGAAAGGCATTTTCTATAATTGATTTTGACGGGACTATCGTTATCGGAGAGGGCGAGAGAGACGAGGCCCCCATGCTCTACATCGGAGAAAAAGTCGGAAGCGGCAAAGGGCTGAAGCTTGATATTGCGGTTGATCCTCTCGAAGGAACTACAATCACTGCAAGAGGAGACCCAAACGCAATGTCTGTAATGGCTGCAGCGCCTCACGGCGGCTTGCTGAATGCCCCTGACACTTACATGGACAAGATTGCTGTCGGCCCAAAATGCATTGGTGCAATAGACCTTGATGCCTCTATCGAGGAAAACCTAAAAGCGGTTGCAGAGTGCCTGGACAAGCCTCTTGACGAAGTAACTGCAATTGTCCTTGACAGGGACAGGCACAAGGAAATAATTGAAAGGATAAGAAAAGTTGGCTCAAGAATCAGGTTAATCAGGGACGGGGATATTGCAGGAGCGCTTGCACCGGCAATCGAGGATGCGGGAATTGATATCCTTTTTGGAGTTGGCGGAGCGCCCGAAGGGGTGATAGCGGCAGTTGCGCTGAAGTCCCTTGGTGGCGAAATACAAGGAAGATTGAAGTTTCGAAGCGAGGAAGAGAAAAAGAGAGCGGAAAAAATGGGGGTAAAAAACCTTAACCAGAAACTATTGATGGATGATTTGGTTAAGTCAGATGAGGCAATGTTCTCCGCAACAGGAGTTACCGACGGGACAATTCTGAGAGGCGTTAGATTCTTGAGCAGGGGAGCCAAGACACATTCGCTGACGATGAGGGTCAAGTCAAAAACAGTAAGATTTATCGAGGCAAGGCACTCATTCGAGCATTTCCCGGATTATTGATTTCAAAAACGGTAAAAAAATAACACTAAAAAGGTGATTGAGAATGACGCATCATAAGACATTAACAGAAAAAGATATTATTGTTCCGGCGGACGTGCCAGGCCCGATGACAAACGAGTACATTAACAATTTCCTGAAAATGACACATAACACTGGAAGGCTGATGCTTTTTGCCGGAGACCAGAAAATAGAGCACCTGAATGACGATTTCTACGGAAAAATCAAGGTCGGGGAGCCGGAAATGCAGATTCCGGAAGACGATGCGGATCCTGAGCATTTATTCAAAGTCGCGAGCAAAGCAAGAATCGGGGTTT
>CAZGTJ010000133.1:0-4013 GCA_964528545.1 uncultured Methanosarcinales archaeon | reverse complement strand
AAAGCCCGAGCTTGAAAGAAATTCTTGACACAGACAAAAAAACAAGGGAAGAGGCAAGAAAAATAATTGATGAGGGAAATTTCTGAAAATGAACATAGCAATAATAGTTGCAGCCGGCTCCGGAACAAGAATGAATTCTGATGAAAATAAGGCATTTCTTCCTGTTTTTGAAAAGCCTATGGTTTCATACACATTAAAAAAATTTGAAAATTGCGGCGAAATAGACCAAATAGCGATAGTTACAAGAAAGGAAGACATAAAAAAGATGAGCCAAATAAAGGAAAAATACAAAATAAGCAAAGTTTCCTTGATTGTTGAGGGCGGCAAGGAAAGGCAGGATTCTGTTTATAACGGTGTTATCTCAATAAATGCAAGCCAGAATGATATTATTGTCATTCATAATGCAAGCAATCCTCTTGTTTCCGAAAGCGAGATAATGAACTGCATCAAGGAGGCAAAAGAGCACGGGGCAGCTGTCGTTGGATTTCCATTAAAGGACACGATAAAAAAAGCAAGAAATGGGTTTGTTGAAGAGACGATTGACAGAGACAGCGTTTACCAGATGCAGACTCCTCAGGCTATAAAGTATGGCATTTTGCTGGAGGCGTTCAGAAATGCAAAAAATAAAGATTTGAAAGTTACTGATGACGCCTCGCTTGTTGAGGCAATCGGGCAGAAAGTCAAGGTTGTCCCGTGCTCTTACGAGAATTTCAAGATTACAACGCAGGATGACTTGAAAATTGCAGATTCTTTGCTAGCGAAGGAAAATTCAAATTTTAAGGTAGGTTTTGGGCAGGACAGCCACAAATTTTCAAATGACAAAAGCAGGAAACTTGTTTTAGGGGGATTTATTTTTGAAGATGAAATTGGTCTTGAGGCAAATTCAGACGGCGATGTCATTTTACATGCGCTATTCAACGCAATAAGTTCTGCTATTGGAGAGAAATCGCTTGGGGCTTATTCCGATTCAATGTGCATAAAAGAAGGTATAACCAATTCAAAAGAATATCTAAGAATAATTCTGGAAAAGATGAAAGAAAAAAATCTTGAAATCAACAACGTAAGCGTTGGTTTGGAGGCGGGAAAGCCAAAATTGGAGAAACATTTGGATAAGGTCAAAGATTCTCTTTCAAATATTCTTGATTTGGGCAAAGAAAAAATTGGAATTACAGTCACCTCGGGAGAAGGGCTGACTGAGTTCGGGAAGGGCCATGGAATACAATGCTTTGTTTATTTGGGTTTGAAATAAAAATCAGGT
The DNA here is from genome assembly GCA_964528545.1 of uncultured Methanosarcinales archaeon. Lineage (GTDB taxonomy): Archaea > Nanobdellota > Nanobdellia > Woesearchaeales > GW2011-AR4. Next base: position 2,755 of record CAZGTJ010000133.1, on the reverse strand, counting down.
ATGGGAATATTTTACAGTTTGCCCATCTTTCTTGACAATTCTTTCAATATATGAAAAAAACCCTAATTAATCTTCTATATAGAAAAAAATATATATTGGCATTCTTTATCAGCAATATTAATATAGGAATAATGTTAACATACCAATATGCCAATTAATTCGTACGCTAAGATAAACCTATATCTCAAGATAGGCAAAAGGCTAAAGACAGGCTACCATAACATACAATCGGTCATGCAGAAAATAGAGCTTGGAGATAATATGACCATAGAGCCGCTGACTGAAGACAAGGTCATTGTTGAATCAACAAACAAGGAGCTTGAAGGAGAAGAAAACCTTGCATATCAGGCCGCCATGCTTCTAAAGCAAAAGTATAAAATCAGGCACGGAGTTAGGATTTTCATTGAAAAGAACGTCCCTCTTGAGGCAGGGCTTGGGGGAGGCTCAAGCAACGCAGCAACCGCTCTCTTAAACCTGAACAAGCTGTGGGGCTTGAAGCTAAGCGACCGCCAGTTAAGCGATCTTGCAATGCAGCTTGGCTCGGATGTTCCATTTTTTATCGGGGACAATGCGGCACTTGTTGAAGGAATTGGAGATAGGATAAAAAGAATCAAGAAATCTTTTAGCATCAACATTGTCTTAATCAATCCAGGCTTTCGTGTTTCAACAAAATGGGCCTATCAGGCATTTGACAAGGCAAAGCCTAAAATCAAGACAAAAGCGGACATAAGCAATCTTGTCAAAGCGATTGAGAGAAAAGATATAAAGGAAATTGCAAACAATCTCCATAATGATTTTGACCCAATTGTTGCAAAAAAATACAAGGTTCTCAATGACATCAAGGCAAACCTCATCAGGAATGATGCGCTCAATGCATGCATTTCAGGCTCCGGCCCAACTGTTTTTGGGATTTTTAATTCAATCTATGAAGCGAGGGAAGCATACTTCAAAATCCAGTATGATTACCCGTTTGTTTTCTTGACAAAAACTATTTAAACCAAATTAATATATTTCTGCAAAAGTGATTATTGTTTTTAAAAAATCAAAAATTTGTCTATTAAAATTCAGTTAAAATGATTGATATAAAAGTAGCAAAGCACGCAGGATTCTGCTTCGGGGTAAAGAGAGCAATAGAAGTTGCGGAGGAAATTGCGCAAAATAATCCAAACAAAAAGACTTATGTGCTAGGGCAATTGGTCCATAATGAAAGAGTCATAAAAAATCTGGAAGAAAAAGGAATCGTTTTTGTTGGAAATATTCACGATATACCAAAAAATTCAATTACGGTATTGAGAGCCCACGGAGAGCCCGGCACAACATATGAAATTCTCGAGCAGAAATCAATAACCAAGGGAAATAATCTTAACGACGCAACGTGCCCGCTGGTTACTCTGGTCCATAATGTCGCAATTAGGCTCAAAGATGCCGGATACGATGTAATTTTGTATGGAAAGCACAACCATCCCGAGGCAATTGGTACAAGCTATCATCTGAAAGGTAAGGGCACTTTCATTGTCGACCATGAGGACGATTACCAAAAAGTAATAGATTATATTTACGAAAACAATTTCAAAAAAATTGCAATTATCTCTCAAACAACAATGTCAGTCTTCGGATATCAAAAGCTGATTGAAAATGTAAATGAAAATTTTGGAAACAGATTTGTCAAGATCCCCCTAGCCCTGACAAACCTGGATGCGGAATACGTTTTTGTTGATACAATCTGCAACCCAACAAAGCAAAGGCAAAGCGACATTGACGAGCTTGCAAAAGACAGGGATATCATCATTGTTATTGGCGGAAAAAACTCAAGCAACTCAAAGGAACTTCATGCGAAAGCAAAAGAATATGGGGTCGAATCATATTTTATCCAGTCTTGTGAGCAATTGGAGAAAAAATGGTTTTCCGGAAAAAATAAAATCGGAGTCACGGCGGGGGCGTCAACTCCGGATTATTTGATTGGTGAAGTCGAGGAAAAAATAAAAGAGATTGTTGGAGTTAAATAGATTAATGCTAACCTAAAAATTTAAGAAAAATAAAAATTTAGAGAAATAAAATATTTACTCTGAGTAGAACCCTACCCTTTCCTTGTCAAACTTCCATGCCTCTGGAAGTCTCCCGGCGCTTTTGTAGTATTTTGTCAGCCTGTTTATCTTTGACTCGGTCAGCAGCAGGCCCCTGTTTGCTGTCTCGTCATGCTTGTTTGTCTCAAGGTGCTTGACAATTGAAGCGTACTTTCTAAACAAAGCCACCAAGTCATCTGGAATCTCGGGCAAAGCTTTCTTGTCCTTCAAAATTGCGTTGACCGATTTACCGCAGAGGGCAAACACGCTTGGAACTCCATAAATGTCCCTTAGAATCATCCCAATCTGCGATGCCGATTTTCCTTCCTTTGAGAGTTTTGATACAATCAGCTCAACCTCCTTTGCGCCGTACCTGCTCCATGACGGGCTTGCTTTTTTTGCCGGTTTCTTTGAGCCGCTTTTTCCCCTTTTTCTTGAGTGCATTCTTGCCATAGTTTTTCACCTTAATTGGTTTTAGTTAAATATTCTGGAGAAGTATCGCTTTCATCCAGCATAACCAAGCATTTGTAAGAGGCGAATTTCTGAAATCCGCAGATTCTACCAGGTTACCTTTAACTTCCAGAATGCCCGACTGATTTATAAAGGTTATGCTTGAATTAAGCAGAGCGGGAAAAATTTTTGATTTTATGAGCAGTATACGAAATTCTTCATGAAGCCAAAATAAGAATTAA
>CAZGTJ010000132.1:1887-4017 GCA_964528545.1 uncultured Methanosarcinales archaeon | reverse complement strand
TTAAAACCTTGTCTTTGACTTTGACAACCGCCGTAACAACAAAATATGTTTTCATTACGAATGCGAGGGAAATCTTGTATTTATATTTGTTTTGAAAATTTACCTATCTGCGTCATTAATTAATATAATTTTCTTTTTAAAATGCATATAATGGTCAATAAATTGTAACATAGAAATGTTTATATACGTCTTAAGCTTTATGCCAAATAAAAGGGTGTGGTTTATCATAGAAGAAGTGATAGATAAAAGCATGTCTTGTTATTTTAGTTATAATAATCTCTTATCTTGGTTTTTAAAATTTTACAAACCGTTTCTATTCAATAAAAAAATTCTTGGGGTGGTTTAAATGAAGAAAAGAATGATATTATTTTTAACTCTATTTTTAATCGGTATTTTAGCGATAACTGTAACAAGCCAGATTCAAGGAGGCACGGTTAGTCTGGAAGAAAGGCAAGATTGCTCTGTGTCTTACTATAATGTAACGGAAAGCGTTTATGGAAACGTCACAAGGACAAGGAATACCAATACCACTTGCATAGACCCTGTAAACCTGACTCCTTATATCTGCATCAATGGCACAGAGTCTTACCAAAGCTATGAAATCACAGGGAATCAGATTATGCTTAGGAACAAAACTGATTGTATAAGCCGTAATTCATTTTCAATAAGAGCACAAAGGGATAGTGTGCCCAAAAACTATGAAATTGACTTCTCGAATTGGGGCCCTTGCATTCATTCAGAAGAGAATGGCTGCGTGATAGTCACTTGCGTTTCAAAATATGACGGTGCACATCAAGGAAAGTTCACTGACTGCAAAGGAGGCAAAAGCTGCCAGAGATTCGAGATCTGCAATTACAGGATAAAAGTTTATTACAAGAATTCAAGAGCAGAGTTCGCAGAGGATGATCCTAGCTTCTACCTGAGCCAGTTGGCTATCAGGGAGGTGGAAGAATGAGAAAGGCAATTATTTTGGTTGCTGCACTATTATTTTTAATTCCGAGTTCATTTGCCATTATTAACACTACATTCGGCAGCCAAAGCAATCCTTCAATTATAATTTCAGCATATAATGCAACAGGAGGGAGGTTTATAGATGGGACACAAGCAAATTCATTTGTAGATGGCAATAACTGGTTTAATTTTTCAAGTGCAGGAAATACTGCTATTTATAAAAGTGACCACGAATTCAATATTACTATTTTGGTTGCTAACCAACCAAGTGGTAATTACTCAACTGTCTGGACAGGCGGAACATTCCCAAAATTTCCCCCTGGCCATTGTGTTGATTTTAAAATTAAAGATATAAGCACAAGTGGTTCAACAGGCTTTATTAAAATTGTATGGAGCAACGGTGTAATGCCAGGTACCGACCCTGCTGCATCGCCAAGACTGTTTTATGGAGATAACACTAATTGTGGTGCAGGCAAGAGATATTGGAATATTGGAGCTAATTTAGCCGATGGCTGCGATGGCACAAATATCCCTTTGCCCATGCCTAAAACTGAATATCAAAACGTCACATTTTGTCAAAATAGTACGTCTATTAACGGTGTCGTCTATTTTAACAACACAAATGATTTAAGTACAAGTCAAGGCACTGGAGCTGAAACTGTCACAGCAAATCTTACATTTGTGCTGGTTTGCGGTGGTTCATGTAATGCAGGAGAAGGATACTCTATCAGGGATGTGTTTGCATACCCTCAACGAGGTGCACCTCAAAATCAGGGCACAGAATCAACACCACCTGAAATAATTTCTTATAACGTAACCTCAGGAGGTGGAATTGGCTGTACTAATTGGACTACAGACAAAGCGAATGCATGCGTAACGAGTGATACCACACCAACAGTGGCAATAGAAACAAATGAGGTCAGTAAATGTGCTGTTGGTGCTTCTAACTTAAATTATTCCCTTTTAGGCTCAGGTAGGGATTGCAGTGGAGGATGGTCGACTCTGCATACGTGCACTTTGACTGAAGCGGATGAACTTACATATGAAAATTCCTATATTTACATTGGATGCAAAGACACTAGCAATAACGAAAATAGCACAAGCACTAGTGGCGCTTTAAGGCTTAACATAACCGGCTTGGAAGCTTATGCAAAACAATCTATAGAGCTTGGTGTTCGA
>CAZGTJ010000132.1:0-1877 GCA_964528545.1 uncultured Methanosarcinales archaeon | reverse complement strand
AGCAGCTACTCAATCTACACAGACCAACGGATTTACGCCAGGAATTCTGCAAATACGCAGGTGACAGGCGTGTTTGACAAGGTTGCCAAAAAATTGAATAAAATATGGGCGTTTAATTGGCTTAGCTCTACTGAAATCTACATCAACATGCCCAACATAACGCCTGTATTGTACACTTGGGAATTTGCCAACAAAACAAACGGCACAATAACAACTAATGTAGAGCTGCTGATTAATTCCACGAGGTGAATGGAGGTGAGAACAAGAAGAGGTGCTTTAAGTGCTTAAAAACAAATTAGCTATGTTTTGCATCTTGTTCTTATCTTTTATTCCATTGATTTACGCTGCAGATGACCAATACAAGCCATATCTTCACAAGCCTATTGTGCCGGATCATCCCAAAGCAAAGCTCTATGGCAAATATCAGACAAATTTGTTTCCAGGAGCAACAACTTATTCTTATCCGATAGAGGTGCCCAAAGGAACGAACAATATCCAGCCTTCCTTAACTATTTCTTATAATTCACAGTCAACGAAGCAGAGGCCTTCATTTTTAGGGGCAGGCTGGTCTTTGACTCAGAGTTATGTTTACAGAGATGTAAACTTTACACCTTCAAATACAACTGATGATGAATTCAAGTTCATATTGAATGGTGCTTCCTATGATTTGGCTTATGATAGGAATGACGGATTTTTTCATACAGAAATTGAAACGTTTTCAAGGATTCAAAATTTAACAGGTGCTCAAAATACTTATGGCGTTTATTGGCTGGCTACTTTAAAAGATGGCACACAATTAAGGTTTGGCTACAACACAGATTCTGAATTGACATCAAATGTAGGTTATAATTATGCTTTGAAATGGAGCCTTGACCAAATTGAAGATACTCACGGAAACAAAATATCTTATTCCTATAATGAGAATCCCTATCCACAGGATAACGGCAGCGTTTATTTAAACCAAATACTTTATAATAATGACCAGAAAAGAAAAATAGAATTTGGATATGAAAATTCTGTAAGACCAGATAGAAGAAGGGTTTATGAGCAAGGAAATGTCTTGGAGGAAAGTAGAAGATTAAGCGATATTTCTGTCTTGTTTAATAGTACATTGGTAAGAAGATATAATTTTGAATATTTAAGCATGAATAATGAAAGCTCTTTGTCTTCATTGTCAAAAATCAAATATATTGGCTCTTATAATTCTTCCATATTACATACAATAACATTTGGCTATTACCAATCAACTTCGTACTATACAAATTCAACAACATATAATACAAGTGTTCTTTTTTCAAATTCTGCAGGCGAAGATTTTGGAGTTAGATTAATTGACTTAAACAATGATGGCTACATTGACATGATTCAAGGCAGAGGAGCTACTTCAGAGAAAAAAGCATGGCTCAATAACAAGACAGGCTGGAATGAATCAAATTCTTTTGCGCCTCCTGAATTCTTTGTTTATAATGCAGACCCACAATTAGGTTTAGACAGAGGCTTAAGAATTGCTGATATAAACAATGATGGCTTAAGCGATTTAATACAAGGGTGGGGAGGCGTAAGAAAAGCATGGCTTAATAATGTAACGGGCTGGAGAGAAGATTCTACTACATGGGCTCCTTCAATTGATTTTGCATCATCTAGTGGTACAGATGAAGGTACACAACTGGTTGACTTTAATGGTGATGGCAAGGTAGATATATTGCAGGCAAAGGAAAGCGGAGCAGTAAAAAAAGCTTATCTTAACACGGGCAATGGGTGGAAAGACGTAAGCTCTTTATGGACTTCTCCAACATATTTTGTAAAATCTGACAGCAATGATTTTGGCTCAAGATTAGTTGATTTGAATGGAGATGGACTAATTGATGTCATAGAAG
>CAZGTJ010000131.1:0-4067 GCA_964528545.1 uncultured Methanosarcinales archaeon | reverse complement strand
CAATTTTAGCTGGACAGCTAAAAACTTACTCAAGCAGAATGATGCGCAAAGGACACTCTGCGCTGTTTAGTCCTCCAGAAACAGCATGGAAATTAAAAGCCAAATGGCCAATTTGTGGCCATCGGCGTTTAAATTCATATCTTACGCCGCGACTCGGAATTTCATCAGCCATGACACGTTTAGTGGGCTTAAGCCCACTCCGTCGGTAGACGATTTTTTTTGGTCAAGCTTTTCTTTTTAAAAGAAAAGGTTGGCTGCTTTGAACCGAGAAACCCTTGCGGGAACCAGCTAACTTGTGAAAAACTCCACCAGCTCAAGGCTAGCGCAGTACCAGGTTGTGCCATCGCGGCTTAAAGAAGATGATTTTCAGCTCAAATTTAAATTTATTCGTATTTTCAAGGCATTAATACCGGAATTCCATCATCAATCTTGTATTTTTTCCCGCATCCGACGCAAACAAGCCCCTTCTTGTTTTCCGTGTATCTCAAGTCTGCCCTGCATACAGGACATGCGAGTATGTCAAACAAATCCTTTGGAATAGGGTATTTCTGTTTTTTTGCCATATACATATCCTCTATAGTGTTAATTTATAAATATTTAAATACATTTCATTTCGAAACACTGGAAAATTGCCACTTTTCCTTCTTAAAAAAGGAAACCTTTATATATTACTTCTGCATACCTCTTTATAAATTTTGCTTAAGTTGACGACTTCGATACAAAAAAGTCGTTGCATAACTTTTTATAACTTTCGTTTGGGGGCAAAGACAAAGAGGAGAGCTTGTTGGAAATATATTCCTTTAATTATGACTTTTGCGTTAACACAAATCACAAGGTTGGGCAAAACAAGTTTTGCCAACCTTTTCAAGATTAACTTTCAAAGGTGAACAAAAATGGCAGAGCTTGTTAAGAAATGTCCTGAATGCGGCGGCATTAATCTGTCGTGGAACAGGGACAAAGGGGAAATAATTTGCAGAGATTGCGGTCTAGTTATTGAGGAAAAGATGGTTGACTTCTCGCAGGAATGGAGGGAATTCGATTCCGAGGAAGGCGAGAAAAGAAGAAGAAGCGGCGCGCCAATGACTTACACCCAGTACGATCAAGGGCTTGGAACTGAAGTCGGCCAGAAGGCAGACTTGCTAAGGCTTGGCGGAAAGGACAGGAACAAGTTCTTCAGGCTAAGAAAATGGCAGTATAGGATTTCAACTGCAATCGAGAGAAACCTTAAACTTGCTTTGGCAGAATTGAAGAGGGTTTCTTCATATTTGAAATTGCCTAAGTCTGTTGAAGAAGAATCTGCCAGAATTTACACTTTGGCGGTCCAGAGAGGTCTTGTGAGAGGGCGTTCAATGGAATCTGTTGTTGCAGGAGCTTTGTATGCAGCTTGCAGGCGGCATGATGTTCCAAGGACGCTTGACGAGTTGTCAGAAGCTTCCGGTATCGAAAAGAAGGAAGTCGGAAGAACTTACAGGTTTGTAACAAGGGAACTGGGAATAACGATTCTTCCATCAAATCCGGCCGATTACATCGCAAGATTTGCATCCGCACTAAAGCTAAGCGCAGAAACGCAAAGCAAGTCAATTGAAATCCTCGAACAGGCTCAAAAGGCTGAGCTGACTTCAGGAAGGGGCCCGACAGGGATTGCGGCAGCAGCATTGTACGTGTCAGCATTGATACATGGTGAGAAAAGAACGCAAAGGGAAGTTGCCGATGTTGCCGGCGTGACAGAAGTTACGATCAGGAACAGGTACAAGGAGCTTTTGGACGAGCTCGACTTGGAAGACGACATTAAGAAGACAAAGAAGAAGAAAAAGCGATAAATGCTTTATTTTTTATTTTTATTATTTGATTTCTGAATGAAATATAAGTCCGGACATATAAATTTTTAAATGAGCTGCATTTCGCCATAGCAATGGAATTTACAAGAGCTTTTGATAACTGCTGGCAGGCAGGAAAATACCTTGAGGATATCCTTTATCTTCCCGAGCTTGTGGTTGGGTACATTGTCGAGAAAGTTGATGCATCAAGGATTCTGAATTCTTTTGAATACAGGACTCCCTCATTTTTAATCAATTTGGCGAGCATTGATGGAAAATGCCAACTTACAATCACTTCTGCAACAGCTTATGGGGCCCAGAGGCTTGGGCAGATTGCAATAGAAGCAGATTACAACAGGAGAGTTGAGAGATCTTCAAGGGAAAGTCCATGAAAAGCGACTATTTCTGGTTACCATTATGTGAAATCTAAATTACATATCTTTTTAAATCAAGCACTGCAACTCCGGGTTAATTTTAATAAGGATTTTTTATTACGGCAATAAAGCAACGGAGATGAGATTATGGAAGGAGAATTTGGGGCTTTGACTGGAAAGGGATTGGAAATTTTGGCCGCAATGCCCGTGAATGGCGGAAAATACTACGGAATTTCTATAGAGCTTCCAAGAGAGCAGGTTGGAACACTTATTGGCAGGCTAATGCCTTATGCAGATTTAAGGTCGGCGTACTTGGGATATATGGGCAATGGCAAAGGAATTCAGCAGCTATGCCGCCAGGATGAGGAATTAATCGTGGCGAAATTGGAAATAAAAAGCCACGAGGGGATGGATGAAGGAACGACAGCAACTATAAGTTTGTATCCTAGATCAGCCAACGGAGAAAAAATTGTAAATCTCATAGGGAGGGAATTCTTGCCAGGAATGTACGCATCAATCCAAAGGTCAATAAAATCAGAAAAAAATCCAGATGCAAGATTATTAAAACTGGCATAGATTTTTTATTTTTACTTATTTTATTCCTAAGCTTTATCTTAATGGATAAATCCGTGCTCTGAATTCTTCAGGAAATGATTTACTTCCTTCCTCAGAATTCATTTTATCGATTATTTTTGAATACTCAACAAGATGTAGTGAGTGCTCCCGCATGAGCCATCGCTTATTTCCGGCGGTTACTTTAAGCCCCAACATTGTCGCATATTTGTCAAATTCATTTTCAATGTGCCTTTCAATCTCCGACATAAGCTGTTTTGCAACTTTTGCCTCAAATGATTTCTTCTCTATCGATGCCATCCCTAAAATGATCAAAGTTTCAGCAAGAGCCCTGCCATAATCTTTTTCTCTTAAATAACCAAGAGCAATTTTAAAGCTTTGTTGATACACTTCCATTGTAATCAAAACCGATGCAGGACTCTCTCAAAATCCACAATTTTGTTGTCTTTAATTTGGATTCCCTCCTCGTTAAGCATCCTTATTTTTTCCCTGACTTCCTTGCTTTTGTTGTCCCATGTCCCTCGAAATCCGCCTATTGTGCCGTCGGAAGCAACAACCCTGTGGCACGGGACAACTGGCGCGTATGGATTGCATCTCATTGCCTGCCCAACAGCGCGATAAGCATTTGTGCCTGCGGCTTTCGCCAGCTCTTTGTACGTTGTGACTCTGCCTTTTGGGACTTTTTTCAAAAGGCTGTACACCATTTCATTGAATGACATGGCTCTTTTCATTTTTGTCAATAAACCAGCTGGCCTATTTTAACCCTTGAAGAATAGCTCAAAATCTGAGTTGCGTAGTGAAGTGTATCAAAGCCGCGCCGATAGTAATCGGCAATTATGTCTACCAGCTCATTCCGCGCTTTTCTATCATGGTGCCACATTCTCTCCACAAGCTTGTCCAGTATCCAAATGTCATCAAGCGGTATGGGAAATTTCTTTGCAGTTTGCATAATAATCTCAAGCTTCCTAAATTAATGTAATTTTAATTATGTGTATTTAAATTTTGCCTGAAGAATTAATAAAAAAAGATAAAGTGCTCCCGCCGGGACTTTCAACAACCCACTGGTTTTGAAAGTTACGAACGCAGTGAGTGTATTTGAACCCAGGTCTTCGGATCGAAAATCCGAAATGATTGGTTATCCCAAAAGAACAACCACATATGTGGATCTTCTTAAGACCGGACTACACCACGGGAGCAACCACATTGAGATTTCCACCTGATTTTTAAATTTAGTGATTTTCAACAAGGCTGTGTTATCCGTTTATTATTTCCCTTCGATACAATAATTCGTTTCATTATTAAA
>CAZGTJ010000130.1:2089-4113 GCA_964528545.1 uncultured Methanosarcinales archaeon | reverse complement strand
TGCAAATACTGCATTGTAAAAAGAAAAGGGCATACCGAGGAATTTGACGAGAGGAAAGTCTATGCAAGCTGCTATGCAGCATGCCTTAACGCGCAGCTTGAGTACAAAAAAGCAGAAAAGATTGCTGGAAGAGTCTCAAAAGAAATTAAAGCACTGGCAAGAAAAAGAAAGGCAATTGGCTCAACGGAGATCTTCAAAAAAGTTACGGCAGCAATGAAAAAATATGACAAGGATGCGGCATTTATGTATGAGACTCACAGGGATATTTCTTAAAAAAATAAGCCTCTGGCGAGACATGCATAAGCTTTTGCAGCTTTAATTTGCACTCGCGACCTTTGCCTTTTAGGTCTAGATAGTACCAAGGCTTCGCGGATATTTGGTATCTAACGCAATAGCTACTATGCTACAGAGGCGCATGCCAAGGATTTTTCTATTATTATTTAAAAGTTATCGTATTTATATCATTGTTTTTAATTATTATTTTTATTTTGATTTAAAAATAAAGAATTGAGAATAAAAGTGCGGGGGAAGGGATTTGAACCCTCGGATCCACTAAGGAACAGGATATCTTCTCACTTGCAGAGTGAGTGTTCCATCTTAAGTCCTGCGCGTTTGGCCAGGCTTCGCTACCCCCGCAAATACAGGAATATGTTTAAGAAAATCCTATTTAAATCTTATCATTAATTTATTCATACTTCATCTTTTGCACGTGGAAAAAAGCCTTGATTCTCCTGTACAAATCCCAGCAGTCTGCGGAAACAGCGCCGTCAAACCTGTCGAACCACCCTGAATAGAAGTAATTATCAATTAAAGCCCTAATAAAATAATAAACCGGCTTTTTCGCCCAATAATCGGCAAGAATGTGCGGCAAAAACCCGTCAATTGTGACAAGAACGCTTCCATTGCTGATTTCCATTCTCCTGCCGCCTTTTTCAACATCAACTTCCTTTACATGATGCATCAAAACCCTTAGCCTTACAACGCTGTAATACCCGCCGGGGTCAAGCTGATGGTGTATCTCAACAAGCCATTCGATGTCTTTTCCATCTTTTGTAACGTGCTCTTTTTTTTTCTTTGACTCCTTTATGTAGCGCTTTTCATTAATCCAGCTGTCAACTTCTTTATAGAAGTCTTCAGCTTTGAAAGGCCCGTCGTAAGTTGTCCTTAAATCATACAATACCTGTTTTTTCTCGTATGCCATTTTACGGCGCCTTTTCGGTTACAAGCGCAAAATGCTTGTACATGTTGAGGAATTTCTGGATTTCATGGTGCAAATGATGCACATCATGAACCAGCCTCTGCTCAAATCTTTCAGTGTAAATCTTATAGACGAATTTGTCATAGATTCCGCGTATAATCTCGAACCATAAATTATCATCCCATTTGTTGTCATAATCGTATTCGATGTACGCATCAATTGTAATCATTACCCTTCCATTGTCAACCTTCACTTTCTTGCCGTTGTAGAGCGATTCGATTTTATTTGAGTCGTAGACGGCCACGTGGACTTTTATGATGTACCTTACATAATCGCTTATCTTCTTCCACGGCGTGTATTGCCACTCGATGAATTTTCCCCTGTCAGTGTTGAACTCAAAATCCTTATCCTGCTTTTTGTCAAAGCCCCTCTCCCATAAAAAATGCTCAATGAACCTGAATAGCGCGTTCAAGTCCACAGGCCCCTTGTAGTCGATTTTGATTCGGTCTACTACTATCTCAAGCTCTCCCATCTTTAATGTACACCCGAATGATGCCTTGTCTCGTATCCTTCAGAAGTCATCTTTAGCCTTTCTTTTATGAGCGCATGAACCTTAAGCACGATTTTATAGTAAAGCTCGTCCCACCATACTCCTTCGTATCTTTTTCTTATCACATATTTGTTGTAGAAGCTTTTGAGGTGGGCCAAAAATGCGCTTTGATTCCACACCCCTGCAGGGTCTGTAATTACCTGCCCGTCTATTTTTATCCACAGCCTGCCCTTGTTCATCTTCTTCTTTGTCCCGTCCTTTGAGACAACATCCACT
>CAZGTJ010000130.1:0-2079 GCA_964528545.1 uncultured Methanosarcinales archaeon | reverse complement strand
CCTTCAGGTCAAATGTTTCGATTGTGACATTGACAATCCACTTGTAGTACTCCTCAACATCCCTTGTTGCCTCGAAAATATTCATTGTTTCCGAACCAAAGGGGCTCGGCTTTCTAACCCTGTAATTTCTTTCATAGAACTTGAATTTTTTATGGAGAAAAAAATCGGCAACAGAACTGTACAAATCCTGCATGTCAAAAATTCCCTTGTATTGGACATACACGGCAGGCGTCCCAAGGCTGGTATGGTGCAGAAAATCGCCAGGTTTCATGAATTCTTACTTCAGATTTGAATATTTAAATATATCGGAAATTTTCAGGCAATTTTTTCAGGAAAATCAATACATTCTTTCATCCCCTGAGAGCTTGCGCAAATATTCTTGCACAAAAACAATTTAAATTCTTCTGCATATCTTATTGATTTTAACGACAATTTAATTAAGAAAGGTTTATATAGTAGTAATTCGCAAAAATTGCTTGATTGCAAAAAGGTGAATCATGAAAATAAACAATCTGCTTGTTCTGATTTTTGTCTTTTTGCTAGTCCTATCTTCAGTGCATGCAATCTCATTTGACGCCAGCGTAGTTGCGATTAAAGATAAAATTATAGTTGATGAACTAGCGGAATTTGATATAGTTATCGAGAATCATCTTGACACGGCAGAAGAATTCACTATAAAAAAATCAGGCTATCCTTTTTGGGATATGTATACAGACCCTGTTCAAAATCCGATAAACGTGCAGGTGCCAGGGCAGGGGACAGGAAAAGTGAGGCTTTTTGTCGACCCGCTTTATATAACAACAGTCGATACTTACACTCTTGACGTGGGAATTTCGCTGGAGAGGACAGGCGAGGAAATCAAGGTTCCCGTCGAAGTCGGCATAAAGTCGACCAGTCCGCTCATAGGAGGGTACCAGCCAACAGTTCTTTCAACCGTTGACGTGCCCGAGTCAATCGATCCGCGAAATGAGCTCAAAATCAGAATAAACCTCAACAACCAGAATGTGCTGGACTATCCCAATCTGACAGTAAAGGTGGACAGCGACTTGTTCAATGAGATTGTCCAAACAACCCTCGGCCCAAAAGAAGAAAAAATTGTGGAGGTTGCAAAAAAACTTGACCCGTTGACTCCTCCCGGAGAGCATAAGGTTGTTGTTGCTGTATTTAGGAACGACAGGGTTATTGTAAACCCAAGCGACAGGACATTTGAAGTCAAGGAATATAGGATTGAGGAAAGGCTTCCAACGGAGAAATCGTTTTTGAAGATAAGGGAGGGTGTTAAGATAACTTCCAACAATCCAGATTACCGGGGAACTTACAGGGTTGAATCAAGCCCGTTAAAAAACTTTTTCCTGACGACCTCGCCAAAAGCAGAAAGCATTGAGGAAAATGGAAAAAACTACCTGCAGTGGAGTTTCAGGATAAATGAAGATAGGACCGTAACCTTGTACTGGACTGAAAACTACAGGCCGCTTGTAGTTTTAATTATAGCGGCCATTTCAGCAGTCATATTATACTTTGTGTTCAGAAGCCCTCTTGTTGTCAGAAAGAGCGTTGCATCTGTATCAATGAGCGAGGGCGGAATTTCAGAGGCGAAAGTTGTGGTTCGCGTCAAGAACAGGAGCGCAGAGCAGATAACTGGCATAGAAGTCATGGACAATGTGCCCCATATCGCAGATGTCCATAGGGATATTGAGATAGGCTCGATCCAGCCGCATGCAATTTTAAGACATCCAAAAAGGGGCCTTATGATAAGATGGAATGTTGAGGCTCTTGAGCCCGGAGACGAGAAAGTTTTGTCATACAAGATGAAATCAAGATTGTCAATTCTTGGAGAATTTAGCCTGCAGGCAGCAACTGCAAGGGCAAAAGTAGGCAACAAGGTTATAATAAGCAATTCCAACAGAGTAAGCGTCAGTGCTTAAATAGCGAGAGACACAAATTTTAGGGCAGTTTATCGTGTTTTTCAATATTTCAGAAAAGGGCACAAATGCCCGATAACTAATGCCCCTTTCTAAAACATCGGCTTCGGTGAAAATCTTTTCAAGGTTGCCGTCGGCTCGGCTGTAAAAGTGGCAG
>CAZGTJ010000129.1:0-4117 GCA_964528545.1 uncultured Methanosarcinales archaeon | reverse complement strand
GAAGGGCGATTTATGAAGCTGAAGATATGGGAAAAGCTGCTGAGGAAATGGCAAAGGAATTGGCGTAATAAGACTAATTTTTGAATTTCAAAAAGCTTTTAAAGTCTAAACTAAAGATTGAATTAATGGCTATTGATGTAATCTATCAAAAAAGAGAGTTTGGTGCATTTGAAAAGAATTCTCAGAGGTCAATTTTTGTTGATGAAAAGCATTTTGAAGAAATTGAGACGAAAGTAGAATATAAGCTTGGCTCAGTGTTGCAAGAAACTCTTGGATTTGTTTCAAGATTTGAAAGATTAAGCAAAGAATTAAAGCTTGCTGAAGAAATTAAAACTCCAGAGGATTTCTTTAAGGCACAATATTTGCGGGATCCAGATTATAATTTTCATGAAAAAGCGCTTCAGCTTCAAAAGTTGTTAAATATCCTTCTTGCAGATTTTCTGTCAAATGTCTTAGCCGTAATAAGGAAAATAGAAGAAAGGAGACCAAAATCTGAAGCTGAAGGAAATCTGGAAATAGCAAAAATAAAAAGGTTAGAAGCTATTGCAGGCAGATTAACTGGAGGCGATTTCAAGATCTTGGAACCTAGAATGAAATCTTGGACAGAATTGGGGTTCAGTAATAGGGAAGATTTTCTAAAAAATGAAACATATATCAAACTGTTAGCCAGCCATGAAAAAGAGCTTATTGCTTTCAGAAAAAGAGTTAAATCCAAAGTCAAAGAATTTGAGGATACAATTGGTGATTCTGAAGAGGCGATAAAAGAGCTCAGAAAAGTTTCTGAAGAAATAATCAAGGGAGAAGAATCTGCTAGGAAAGATGGATTTGCAATATCAAAGCGATTGGGCTTTCTTGCATTAAGTAATGCAGATTCAAATAAAAGAACAGTCATATTTAAGGAATCTGTACTGGAAGATGAAATACTGAGGCTTTTAAATGAATTTGACGAATCAAAAAGATTACTCGAACAAAAATATGCCAGTTCTACTGCTTCCAGAGCAAATTTATCTGATTACGATAATAATGAATTCCGCATTAAAATGCTGGAAAAAATTTCATGGCTTAGGAGAGCTATGCTTAACCTATTCGAGCTATACGTTAAAGAAATCACGGAATGTGTGAACTCAGAGGCCGTTCTGGAATTGGAAGAAATACAAATATTGGCAAAAGTTCAGACATATTTGCACATTCTCAGCGAATTGTCTCCATTGTTTAGAGAAATATTTCAGATCGGCCCATTTATAGAAAAATTGAGGGGGCTTTCAATCAGTGTAAGCCTTTATTCAAGGGAAAGCCTGAAATGGGAAATGCATAGCGAGGAAGAATTAAGATGGTTAAGTGAAGAATTAAGAAAAATGGATTATCTTTTTTCTGCTCATGAAGATTTAAACAGAGTTGCAAATCCAGAAAAATTAATTGATATAATTCCGCGCGAAGTCCGCATCCAAGGAGCTGCAGGCACAATCATTTCCGGAGACCTTTACCTAAAAGATGCGAATTACAGGCCAAAAGTTGGCATTATCGCGTTGCACGGCGTCAACGATTCCAGAAGAGTGTATTACTCTCTTGCTGCAAGAGCAGCTAACATGGGATTTTTAGTTTACTGCCCTGATTTGCCATCTCATGGCCATCCAAGCGAAGGCACTTTCAAGTTTGGAGCTGCATCCGAAAGCATGCTGCTTGTTATCAGGCATCTCAAAGAGAATTACGGCGTAGAAAAAACAGGGGTTATTGCATGGAGTTTGGGTTCGATGGTGGCGTTATTCGAACTGATGCATTACACTGCAGCAATTGAGGACCATCTTGAAAAATTTGATAATGCTATAAATGAAATAAAAAATAATTATATGGAGGCTGAAGCCCGCAGAAAGGAATTGAGAGCATTGATAATCTCAGAATATGAAAAATATGGGGATTGCAGGATTGATGCAATGTTGTTGTTAACTCCGGTGGACCATATTCAAATAGCCGTCAAGCTAAAGCGGATACAGGAATTAATGGGAAAAAAATTTCCCCTTTTTGTTGATGTTCTATTTTTTTTGACTTATAGAAACTTTTTAAAAGAACCTGCAGAGAGCATGAAAGATGTTGATAATCCGCCCGGTACAAGATTCTACTTTAAAAAGAATCCATGGGTTCGGGGTGTTAGAGATTCCGATAAAACTGGCAGTTTTTATAAAAGATTGATGGATAGATTTAAACTCAGCAGAATTGAAGATCCAATCAAAGCCAGAGCCTTGAAAATTTGGAAACCCGAAGAGCTAAAGTATAGTTTAGTGGCTCCTAGCCAAATTGTATATTTTAACTTGCTCCTGGAATTGTGCCCTGAAATTATAGCTGAAATCAGGAAAGTGCCTAAAGTTGCCATATTCGGAGAAGACGACAGTTTGCTTGGAATGCGCAAGAGAGGAGATGATTTAATAAAACTTTTTGAGGGCTTCGGAAATATGAAAACAATAGTGCTTAAGGAAATGGGGCATGATTTGGACTATAACGGTGATGGGCACAACTTATATATCGACCCAGTCCTTATAAAGCATTTTTATGGCTTCTTTTTGCTGGTGGCGCAGCAATAAATTAATAAGTATTTGACACCAAAAAGCTTTTAATATTATATCTTTATTCCATATCCATGGATATACATCAATATCAGCAGTATTTCTATAATGTTAAATTAAAAATTGAACAAGCTTTGAGGTTACAGTTAAAGCTGGAAGAAAGGTCACAAGCATTGTTAATGGTTTTGGGTAACCTAGATGATCCCAATAAGATAGAACCAAATTTACAAGAATTAAAAGATTTACGAAAGAAAAAATTAAGAATTTTGGATATTTGTGATAAAGGATTGCAGGATGCTAAAGACAATTTTGTTCAGTATGAAAGGCAAATCAAATCAACTGAAGGTCTATCAACCCAAATAAAAATTAAGATTCCGTTGCTTATATCGGCTGAAGATTACGAATCTCAAATTCTATGGGCATTGCATACTGCTTTTTCAGGAATCAATTTGCAGATAAAATATGCCAGTGATGTTTCTATCGAATTGAAAAATATTGTAAATGAGGAATACGCCATTATTGATAATATGCTGAGGAGAATCCAATTAGGAGCTTTTGATTTTCCGGAGTACAGGAAATTGCTCGATAGATTGTCATGGTTGCGCAATGCAGAGAAGGATTTAATTGAAGGCATTAAAAAAAGGAACAATCCGGATAAGATGTCAATAATTTTTTTTAGAATGGAAGACATGCAAAAAAGAATCCAAGTGATTGCTGAAAAATACCCTGTTAAGCAAATATTACTAGATGCCCTCAAGAAGCATCCTAGATTGGCAGCAATTCAAGCTGTATGGGCCCCAATTCCGGACGTTTCTATAGGGAGTGGTTACATAGCGTATCAATTCGGAGCTGCTTACTTACCTGTTTTCATAATTATTTGCTATATTGTGGAATGGTCGCCAAGCTGGATAGCATTACTAATCGAAATAAATAAATATAGGAAAAGTAAAAGATAATTATGTATGGGTTTAAGGTATTTTTTAATTTTAACATTAATTTTCCTTATAAGTCGCACTCAACAACAAATTCAAACAACCGGGGCGGTTAAAATGAAATTACAAAGTTCTGCATTTACGCATAATGGGGATGTACCTTCTGAATATACTTGTGATGGTGCTGATTTATCTCCCCCATTAGTCATCAGCGATGTTCCAAATAATGCTAAAAGCTTAACTTTAATTATGGACGACCCTGACGCGCCTGTTGGCACTTGGGACCATTGGATTGTGTTTAATATTCCAACATCAACAAAAAAGATACAAGAAGGAACAGAGCCAGAAGGGACAGCAGGCAGAAACAGCTGGAGCAGAACTGGTTATGGAGGACCTTGCCCGCCGTCAGGAACGCATAGGTATTTTTTTAAGCTATATGCTCTTGATACAACATTAAATCTTCCTGAAGGTGCAACAAAAAAAGACTTGGAAAAAGCAATGCAGGAACACATTTTAGCGCAAGCACAATTGATGGGTACTTATAAGAGAAGTAGATAAAAAATTCTCAAATAAGTAAAGTTTTTATTGATTACCTATTCCTTTCTTTTATGCGCGTCGCAGTCTATT
>CAZGTJ010000128.1:0-4177 GCA_964528545.1 uncultured Methanosarcinales archaeon | reverse complement strand
AAAAAAGCGCAAAAAATGTGAATATGATATCATATATGCTCTTGCGCGAGGGAATCATACCATGGATAAGACATGACGGCAGAATCTTCAGATTAAAAATTCAGGGCATGGATTTTATAAGCTTTGCCAAAAAGATTGGCTGGATATCAAGCGGGAAAATAAGTGGCATAGACTTGGACAGGATTGCTAAGTCTAGTTTCAAGGTCGTGCCTGTAGACAGAAGGGCAATCTTAAGATTAGCGGAACTTCTTGGCTTGAACAGCTTCCACACTTTAAAAGACCGCCAGAGCATCACTTCACGAGCTTGGTACGGCAGTTATAAAGGAATTAAGGAAGGGGAAGTTGTCATGTCAGTTGAATCTTTAAAAGATTTTGCTAAAGATATTAAAAATGAAATAAATCTAAGAAAAACCGATAGGTTTTCATCGCTACTGCAAAATGAGCCTCATGAATTTGCAGCAGGCATAGGGTTGCCCATGACAGAGATAGCTCAACAACTGAACATATCAAGGAATCAATTATGGAGCTTGTATAGTGGCAGCAACCCAACAAGCACAATGCAGATTAAAGAATTTTTAGCTGAGCAACATACTGCTGTTTTAAAAGAAGCAGAAATGCTGCTGAAGTATTGCGAAGCATTGTTAAGCGATGATTTGTATTACGACAAAATAAAATCAATAAAGTATAATTCTTCTGAAGGCATGGCTTTCGGATTGACAGTGCCAGAATTACGGAATTATATCGGAGGCTTCGGTGGCTGCGGGATAAACCACAATACTTATCCTTTGCCTGAAGCTCAGGCAGACCGGTTTCTGCTTAAAATAGTTGTCAATTATCCAACTTTCGACCAGGAAGTGCAGATTGTTGACAGGTTTGCCGCTGAATTGAAGGACCCCCGACTAAAAACAATGCTCAACAAAAACCACCTTATAACATTGCAGGGATTGACAAGGCAAATCCCTATTGCAAACGACATCAAGCAAAGGGCCGTCAGGATAATTAATGCGACCAGAACAAACAAGGAGCTAATCCAATATGGAGCATCTCCTCGCGCTTCAATCGGCTTGATTCTTGCATCAAAAGCAAGGGCGTTGATACAGGGAAGGAATTATGTCAGCAATGACGACTTGAATGTCCTCGCATACCCTATCCTAAGGCACCGAATTATCCTGAATTTCGAGGCCGAAAGAAAGGGAATGACAAGGGATGACGCAATTAAGGCGATTGTTGACAGGACAAAATGAGTTTTTTATTTTTATCGATTGCATGAAGAACTTATAATCTGACTTTTTCCAAATACCCGGAATTTATTTTCCCAGTATGTTAAACAAGGCAAAAAAAAGCGGAAACAGTATTTGAGTTTCAAACACAGGAAATTTTTACGAGACAATTCAAAATCTAAAAAAATGATTGACGCATCTTTTTTGGACCAGCTGAACCGATTCAACTTGGTTATCAGCAAAAGAGTCACGTCCACAATTATCGGGCCAAGAAGGTCGGTTGCTGCTGGGCGCGGTTCAACATTCAAGGATTATAGAATCTACGCTCCGGGAGATGACATTAGATTAATCGACTGGAAAGTATTTGCAAGAACCGATAATTTGTTCATCAAAGTCAAGGAAGAGGAAAGAAACCTGACTGTTCACGCCCTAATTGACAAAAGTGCGTCAATGGATTTTGGAAAGCCCCTTTCAAAATTTGATTATGCTTCCATGATTGGGCTTGGAATCGGGTATTTGGCTTTGAGGGACAATGAGAAATTCCAGTTTGCGACTTTCGCAGAATCGCTTGACATTTTCCAGCCTAAAAGGGGGATGGGACAGCTTGCAGCAATGCTGACTCATTTAAACTCGATAAAGCCAAAGGGCAAGTCACATTTTCTTGATACATTAAAGCAATACAAGAAAGTGATAGGGACAAAGGCCATGCTCGTCATCGCTTCTGACTTCCTTGTAAACATAGAGGAAATCCGAGAGGCATTGTATTTGCTCGGAAACCATGAAATAAATATTGTGCAGGTTCTTGACAGGACAGAAAAGGAGCTGAGGATGGAAGGGGACATGAAGCTTATCGATTCTGAAACAAAGGGGATGCTTAGAACTTTTATCAGCCCAAGGCTGAGGATGCAGTACCAGGAGCAGCTTGACGCCCACTGCGCAAAAATCGAAGAACTTTGCAACAAGCTCGGCATTAAATATCATCTGGCTGTTACTGATACTTCCATATTTGATACTTTCTATAAAATTCTTGAGGGGCAGCATTAAGTTTTGTAAAAATTAAGAATGAAGGGAACCAGTCAAGCAACTTTATGGCTGGGAAGTTTTTGATATTTCTTCAACCCATAATTGGCGTTTTGGCTGTTAAATATATTGATGTACTCTTTGAATGTTATGGGCCCCCGGAACCTGAGCCGGTTCACTGCATTTTTATTTGTGCGATTAAAATTGAATTCGACAACCCTCATTTCAGAGGCGTCTTTCATTTTTTTTGCGAAAGCAAGAACTTTGCTGTCATAAGTTCTTCTCCCGGCATACATCTCTAACGCTCTTGCCCACGAGCCTGTTTTTTGGTAATAATCGCAAATCATTCGTGCCGCAGCATCGATGTTTTTAATGGGATGCCATCTGTCGTCATATTTTATTAATTCCTTTAGGTCGCCATTTTCGGCCTTGATCGCTTTTCTCAATTTGTTCCCGTGGCTAAAATCTCTCATTTGGTTGGAGCCGTCAATAAGCTCCAGCCCATATTTTCGGGCCATATATGGCTGCATATGAACCAATCCGGCGCCGCCATCGTTTAAGTCGTTAGGCCTTATGGGGTCTCCAATCGATTCCTGGCAAATCATACCGAGAAGGATATGGGGGTCAATGCCATATCTTTTGCCCACTGCATGGGCAATGTTTTTCCACCTTAATGCCCTTTGGACTCTTCCAATTTCTGTAAGCGGATGCGCAAGTTTAACACCCGTCAGATTTTGTTCTTTTACAAGTTCCATGTAGCCGACGTCCGGCACAGGAATTTTAGAATAGTCTGTTGTACGTGTTTTAGCTTCAGAGGTGTCTGGAAAAAGCAATCTTCCCAGCGAAGCGCCCGCGCCTATCAAAAGTTCTCTTCTTGAGTGATTAACAGCAGATTCAAGGCCCATATAAAGCATGATTTATTTCTTATATTTAAATTTTTCTATCTTTTGTTACTAAAAGGTAGTATCTAAACTGGCTAATCTCAGTTTTCTTTCCTCCTCTCTTTGTAGGATTTCTTTCAAAAATGGCTCTGGAAACTTAATTAAACCGGAAATTTCGTCAGGGTCGTCAGTTCTGTGGTTTATTCCGATTCTTTGCCAGTCAATGTTGTATCCGTCATATTTTCTGCCTCTGAATCTAAATCCAGCCTCTTCGGAGAAAGCAACTTGAAAATGCCCAAGGACGTTTTGTTCAGGGATTTTGTATTGCCTCCTTAGGTCTCTAACGAGAGGCTTCAAAGATCGGTATTGGGCATCAGTCAGCTCTTGTCCGTAATTATCAACAAGCTCAATCCCGACTGACCTGCTGCTTACGTCATATTTTCCATCCCACAGGCTCACTCCAGCATGATGCGCCCTATAATCTCTTCGGACAAGCTCATAGACCTTTCCATTTCTGTCAATGATAAAATTGGCCTCTGCGTTCATTCTTAATTTATAGAGGGAAGGCTTAAAGTAGCCCTCAGTCATGTGCAATATAATATAATCTGTTTCTTTTCTTTTTGGAG
This sequence comes from uncultured Methanosarcinales archaeon, assembly GCA_964528545.1. Taxonomy (GTDB): domain Archaea; phylum Nanobdellota; class Nanobdellia; order Woesearchaeales; family GW2011-AR4. The sequence continues at coordinate 430 of CAZGTJ010000128.1, read as the reverse complement.
TGCTCTTCCTTAGCGGAACAAGATGATGGCTAGTTATCTCGTAATCAGAAATTTTTGGCATTTGAACTTGAGGCTGCCTTACAGAGCCAGATGCCTTTGCAGCAAATTTTGTCTTATTCCTTTTTTGGGCTTCTGCAATATAAGGAAACGCACTTGACGCTGCAGCGACTAAACTTCCAAAAAGAAAATTTCTTCTGCCAATAATTACTTCTTCAAGCCCCACATGCTGCGGTAATAAATGCAGGTTAATATATATTGTGTTTCTTTTTCTTTTGTTGCGCTTGTAAATATTTCATAACCAGAAAATAAAAATAATAATGACGGATGTCGTCGCTATATTTATATATAAATTGAATTCTTGATTTATTATGAAGAAAAAAATACTACTCACATCAATTGTAATCGCAATAGTTGTTATTGCATTTGGTTT
>CAZGTJ010000127.1:0-4189 GCA_964528545.1 uncultured Methanosarcinales archaeon | reverse complement strand
TAAGATTTTCTACAGCACCCCTAAATAGAAAACTTTTTTATATATAAAAGGATAGCCAAACTTATGAGAATTGCAGTTCTTCTTTTGCTGGCATCGTTCATTATTTTGCAGTCGGCATCTGCAGCAACAATTTATGGAAATATTTATGACATCTCGCTGGAAAAAGTCAAAAACGTGGAAATCGAAATAAATACAGTTCCAAAGCAGTTCATGATCGCGTCAAATGGGTTATACTCATTTAATGTTCCAAATGGACAATACACGATAAAGGCAAGCCAGATGGAGCAAAATTCGCTGGTAGCTTTTGCTTCGGAAAATGTTACCGTCAGGCAGGAAGGCCAATATGTAATTGATATTATTATTTTTCCACAGCTTGAGTCAGGGCTTGAGGAAATAGACCCAATTGAAATAAACGAAAGCATTCTTGACTTCCCTTCTTCGCCATCTAAATTTCTCACACCTGCCGTTTTGTCGATTGTACTAATACTATTAACAGCGGCAGGCATTTTTATCTACCCAATTCTCAGGAAAAAAATCAAATCTGCACAAAAACCGAGCCAAGAAGATGCCAAGGAAATTGGCCGGAACGGGCTTGAAGAAATTGTCGGGATAATTGAAAAGGAAGGCGGAAGAACCACGCAAAAAGAGATAAGAAAGCAGATGCCGCTTTCAGAGGCAAAGATTAGCCTGATGATTGCAGAGCTTGAGCACAAGGGAAAAATTGAAAAAATAAAAAAAGGAAGGGGCAACATAATAATCCTGAAAAAATAAAATGGGCATAAAAAACATAGGGTTTATAGGGCTCGGAACAATGGGCTCCGGGATGGTCCTTAATCTTCTTAAAAATAATTTTAAGGTTTTTGCCCATAACAGAACAAAAAGCAAGATAAAAATAAGCGATAAAAATCTGAAAGTGGTTGACTCTCCGAAAGAGGCTTGCGAAAGTTCCGAAATAATAATTACGTGCGTGTCAAACGATAAAGCGCTGGATGAAGTTTTACATGGAAAAAGAGGAGCATTTGAATCGCCAATTGAAAGCAAGATTCTTGTTGATTGCGGAACAACCTCGATTGAATTTACTGAAAGAATAAAGGAAGAGTGCGATAAAAAAAATGCTAAATTCCTTGATGCCCCAATAACAGGAAGCAAAGTTGGGGCCGCGGCCGGAACTTTGCTGTTCATGGTGGGTGGTGATAAAAAAACTATCCGGAAGTGCATACCTGCATTTAATGCAATGGGCAGGAAAGTAGTATATTGCGGGGCAAATACATGCGGCCAGCGGGCCAAAATTGCGCTTAATCTTGCACAGTCTATTCTTATGCAAGGCTATTTTGAAGGCATAGTTCTTGGAGCCAAAAACGGAGTTCCGATTGAAAAAATGATTGAGATATTTGAAAACTCAGGAGCCCAGACGAAGGTTGGATTTGCAAAAACACAAAAAGTCATGAGCAGGAATTTTGAGCCTCATTTCAAGCTTGAATTGATGGACAAGGACATAAAATTAGCGATGAATGAAATGAAAAAGCTGAAAATTGATTTGCCACTTTCCAAAGAAGTCAGCAAAATCTTTGACAAAGCGATGAAGAAGGGATGGCAAAATGATGATTTCGCGTGCCTTGCAAAATTGCTTGAAGAAAGCTCTAAAGTTATGATTAAAGAGAGCGGTAAATCAAAAAACTTATAAACACCGCTTAATGTTTGGCTTGTGGGGAGTGGTTATGAGCGCAGAAAAGGAGATTGTCAATTACTGGTACAACAGGAAAGGCTTCTTCACTATAAACAATATCAAGGCCAATAACAGGGATATAGGGCTTCTCGCGCTAAAATTCGGAAAAAACGCAGCGAGCGAGATTTTGCACGTTGAGGTGAGCTGCTCGATAACGAATAATGTAAGCGACACAAAAAACCTCTCAAAATCTATAAATGCAATTATCGAGGAGAAATTCTACAACAAGTCTATTGTCAAGGCGTTATTCGAGCACGTAAGGCGGCTCTCTGTCGAAGACATCAGTATAAGGAAGGTAATGGTTTTTGGGGCTGTTCCAAAGTCGAGAAAAAAAGAGATAATCGCCGAGTTTGGAAGGAAAAATGTCGAAGTTATAGAATTTGAAAATGTTCTTTTCGAAGTTCTCGACAAAATGGATACGCAGTACTACAAAAACGACATAATAAGGAGCCTGCAATTGATGAAATTTATTTTATTCAACGAGCCGGCAAAAATGGCAAACCTGCTTAGCAACTTAAGCTCAAATTCAAGAAAAAAATTCTTGTCGATGATTTTGGAAAAAGACGAGATTATGAGGGAATTCAAGAAAACAAACTCCGAAAGGCTTGGAGCCATTTTGAGAAACTCAAAGATAAAGCCAGGCGAACTTGCATCAATGCTCCAGAACAACATTTTGAACAAGAAAACGAGAAAGCCCTTCTTGGATTCCTTGATGCAGGAAGAGAGCTCAAGAAAGATAATGCAGCCGAAAAAGAAAAAAATGGAAATGGAACTGAAAAGGTTTTTTAATTGACTTCTTGAAATGAATTTAGCTTCTTAGTATCTTGATGACTGAATCAACCGCCCTTACCGAATACTCGTCAACTCTTTTCTCGCTTTGCTGCCAGTTTATGTTTGGTCCTGATACTCCGAGTGAGACGGGCTTATCATATTGGCACGAGAGGTCAAGCAGCTTATGCGCGATTGCGTGTGAAATTACCTTGTCGTGGTCTGTTCCGCCTTTGATAATTGTCCCGATTGTGACAACTCCGTCAATCTCCCTGCTCTTGAGCAATTTTTGCACCGCAAAAGGAATCTCGTATGAGCCAGGGACTTCAATTATTTTTACAATCCTTGCCCCTGCTTCCTTTGCCCTTTCCTGGGCCTTTCTTGACATCTCTCCTGTTATTTCAAAATTAAAAGTCGACACAACCATTCCAAGTTTTTCCATCATCCCACCCTTACTGGCCCTACATCCCTTTTGCCCTGTCTTCTCCCCTTTCCTGCAAATTTTGTAAGCTCTGTTTTGCCCTTCAAGAGGGATAGCGCATTTAGCGCGTGCTTTGCTGCGCGGTTTTTTGCAATCTCAAAAAGCTCCCTGCCTGATTTTGCTTCATCCATGTGGACAAAGACTTCAAGAATGTGCCTCTTTGCCATTAGCTGCACCTGCTGAAGGCCAAGGGACGCTTCATGCGCGCACTGCTTGTCTATTGGCATAGGCCCTGACATGCCTAGCGCGATTATTATACCACATTTATCTTCGTCAAACAGCCTTTTGCATGCGACCGGCAAGTCCTTGAAGCCAGGAACAGTGTATCTTATTATTTTTGCATCCGAATTTTTTTTAATTGCTTCTATTGCAAAGGTTGCCATGTCCACATTTGCAAATGTCGTATCAGCAATTCCAATCAGCTGCTTTTTCATTTTAATCATCAGTGCTGCACTAACTTGACTTTTATTTTATCCCCGTCGCTAATTTTAAGTTTTGACCTTAAATGTATTGGGGCGATGATTTCTACAATTTCTTTTTCATGCCGCGTTAAGTCGGGGCTTATTATTGCCCCTTGGGTATTTTCTATCATTATCCTGTGGCAGTCTGCCCCTCCGAATTTTTTTCCATCTTTTTCAAATCCGTTAATTCTTACAACCGGCAGGCTTTTTAATGCATTGATATGCGATTTGCCTGTTTTTATGTTCAGCGTTCCAGGAAAAGGATCGAAATCAAGCTTTTCCCTTATCTCATTTTTGTAGTGGGGCATCGATATAAATATTGCCCCTTCACCAAGCCCTTTTGTCACGATGCCGCTTAGCTTATTTTTTCCCTTATCGACAAAATCTCCATTCCCCATATGCCAAGTATCACAAATTTGCTTATAAACCTTGTGGAGAAAAGGTTTTTATACCAAAATGCGTGCTTTGCCTCATGGACGATAAAAAGCTCCTGATTGCGGGAATTGATCCCGGGGTTACGACAGCTTATGCTGTGCTTGATATCAACGGTAAAATTCTAAGGCTAAAATCGTCAAAGCAGCTTGAACTCAACAAATTAATTTCTGAAATCCATGAGATTGGAAAAGTTATAGTGGTTGGAACAGACAAGTCAAAAGTCCCAGGCCTTGTCGATAATTTCGCAACAAAGCTTGGCGCAAGAGTAATCAGCCCGGAACACGACATGCAGGTGGAAGAAAAAAGAAGAATGGCTTG
>CAZGTJ010000126.1:1020-4191 GCA_964528545.1 uncultured Methanosarcinales archaeon | reverse complement strand
TTTCAAAAGCATTTTGCAAAAACTGCTTCATTAATTCAAACCTTTCATTTTCAGGGGCTAAAACATTAAAATATAAAATCCAGGATTTTGTTTTTTCATTAAAAAGCGCGAAAATGCCCTTTTTGCCGCCAAAATCTGCGAAGACTGGATTGTAAGCTGCATCCCGCTTGCAGACCATGTGGTAATAATTGTGCTCCGGCAAAAATCCGTGCCTGCTTACAGAATCAAGAATTAATTGCTTGCTGCTTGTGACATCCCTTATAATTTTCATTTTCTGGCTGGTAATCCTGCTTTTATATATTTTTTACTTAAATAGATATCGAAATTCAAGAAACAGGGCAAAACCTGAGCGGCGTACGACACCCAAGTCTACTTTTCAAACTTAAGAAGCATCTCTTTTTCAAATCCCCAGAACGATTTCCAATATCCGGAGGATGCGAGGAAATCAACATACCTTGCCTTCTTTGCAATCGCGTTTTTAATGCTAAGGACTGTCATTAGCTTGCCAATGTTTGGAATTTTTTGGTTATTGGACGAGCCTGTAACGACATGGTACCACTCGCCGCATTGGACCCCAACATCAATTGCCTCCGTCTTTTTGTTGATTTCAAGGCTTAGCATCCGCAATATTCCCCTTTTGTGGGCTAGCTTTATCATCTTTAATATCCCGTTTCTTGTGGATTTCTTGTTAAATATGGAGTCTTCCTCAAACTGGTTTATGTTCAAGTCAACTAACCTGTCAAAATCCCTGAGCTTGTTTACGTGAATCCTGTATTTTGGTATTCTTTTCAGGTCTCTTTTGAAGTTTTTCTGCTTTTTCTTGTCAAATGAGCTGAAATAATTGTCAAAACTGTACCCGTACCTTGCCAAATCAAGATAAAACGTGTACTCGTCTCCTGAAAAGTTGTAATACTTTATTTCCCTTGGGTCAATTCCCTCGACCGATGTCTTGTCGGGGGATTTTGAAAGGAGCTCTGAAATCTTGCTTCCATCGCTCGCAAAAAAGGAATTCCTCTCCGGAAACCATCCGCCGAAATAGTTGTACTCGTTTTCGCTTATATCAAGCCACAGCGGAAGGACTCCTGCAATTTTCCCTTTGTCTTTTCCGACTATAAAATGAGGCTTGTGGCTGTCTTTGCTGAAAAAGCACCTTCGGAAGTCCCAAAAGTCAAAAATTTTCTGATTGGCGCTTAATGCGCTCCAAATTCTTGCGCAATCGTTCAAGTTGTTATACGTTTTGAATTCCATGTGTTAAATCAAGCTCCTGCAACATTACAAAAGTCGATTTTAGTTATCCCATCTCCCTTAGACAACTTGTTTAGAAATTCGTAAACCAAAGTTATCGGCGCAAGCCTTATAGTGCTGCATTGTGACGCATCACTCTTAGCGCGCAAACCAAAATCAGCCATTTTTATTTCACATCAAAATAATTTGTTTTTTTTGATAAAATTCCAGTTGCAAAACTAATATTTAAATATTTTGATTTTTGTCTTTTTAAGTCGTTAATTTTTTTTAAATTTTTTTCCGATCAAGCATAATTTTTTCATGGGAATATTTTTGCAAATTCTCCGTCGACAAAAATTTCATTATTTTTCACCGATTTTTGCGCAAAAAAATATTTTTTTTAATTTTGCTTGAAAAATTTTCAAAAAACAGCAAAAATCCAGAATATTTGCTTATTTTGAAAGAAAAAATGATTTTTTGGAATTTATTTTAAGAATAACCGGATTAATGATGCTTTTTGTGGCGTTTTCTTTTTTCTTCAAGCTTTTCGAGCTGCTCGATGCCCATTTCGCAGATAAAGCAATATAATTCCTCATGCGTCAAGTGCTTTCCACAATTCGGGCATTTTTCTGTGTGTGGCACCCTACACCCCCAAAAAGCCTTTTCCAAACACGAATAGCAGCGCAATTGAAAGAATTATTCCCCAAACAGCCTTGCTCCACATGAATATTTTGCGCCCGTCAAAAAGCCAGACCGGAATCATGTTGAATAGCGCAAGCCAGGAATTTATTGAAAAACCGTAGTAGGCAAGCGAGTTCAAAAACCCGTTACTTGTCGAGAAGGAAAACAAAAGGAAAACTGCCGCAAGAACGAGATTTATTGCGGGCCCTGCCGCAGAAATTACTCCGTTTTTTCTTGAATTAACCCTTCCTGAAATCATTACCGCGCCCGGGGCTGCAAAAACATCTCCGATAAATGACATTGCAATCGCAAGAATCAGCATCTGGTCAAAGCTTCTAAATTCCGCAAAGCACCCATATCTTTGCGCAGCAATCTTGTGTCCAATCTCATGAAGCAAAAACCCGATTCCGACAGTTAATGACGCAATTATAAACATCCGGTAGAATCCTGCAAAGCTAAGCCCGCCTAAGGCAATTGCGAATGCGAGCGAGACTGCAATCCATGCCTTGATTATGTCCTTCAGCTCCTTTTCTGAAGTGGAAATTCCTGCAATGCGAATTGACTGTCCTCTTCCAGCAAGCAACAACTCGTGCATTTTTGGCATTTTATCGGTTGATACTACTAATTTACATTGATCAAGAATTAATTAAGTCAGATATCTACAAAAATCTTGTGCTTTTCAGCCGCATCAAGCTCCTGAAGTATCCTCTTGATGACCGTTTTTTCAGGATCCGGCATTAGCTTCACGCGATTTTTTAGGTCCGCGAAGCTTTCAAACGTCTTTTCGTCCCTTTTCTCGATAATCTGCCACATGTGCTTTTTTCCAAGCCCGGGCAAAAGCTCAAGCTGGTGCATTCTTGTGCTTAGCGGATGGGCCTTGTTGAAAAACTCGATGAATTTTTTTTCATTTTTTCTAACAATGTCCCTGATTACAAACTCCAATTCCGATTTTGCCGTTGATGTCAGCTTTGAAAGGGGAATTTTCCCGACTATGTGGTGGATTTTATCCCTTTTCCCGTCCCCGATGTAAACTTCCTCATATGGCTGCAGGTGGATTCCTTTTTTTGGGACAAGCTCAAGAAGAGCAAAATGCTCTTTTCCAAGAGCCTGCGCTATCGGAGTCTTCATGAACATCGGTCTTTCGTCATATGGGTACCCATTTGGAAGGAAATCAAGAACTATTGCTGCGTCTTCCTTTCCTTTTTCCTGCTTTTGCGGAGTTTCCATACTTATAGCACCACTTGCCCATGTTTTATTTGGTAGTTG
>CAZGTJ010000126.1:0-1010 GCA_964528545.1 uncultured Methanosarcinales archaeon | reverse complement strand
GCTGACTATATTATAAACTTATCGCAGTTTTGAAGCTGTGCAAATTGTCTTAGGCTTTTTTGCAGCAGTTTTTCCTCTCCTTTATCAAGCCATTTATTTTTGTCTCGATTTGGAATAAATGCCAAAGACAGACGAGCGCGAAAATATCATTGATGACAGTGCGAAAAAGGCGGCTCTTTCATTTTCAACAATCTTTGTCTTAATGTTTATAAATATTGCGGGCTACTTTTTTTCCAAGAATTCGTTTATTGTATCGACAATTTTTTTCATTGAATCGCTGTTGACAGTGATTGTGTATCCCTGCAAAATTATCTTAAGGTCATTTACGGTTGTTGGCATCACATCAATTATCTTGTGAATGTGGTTTTCCTTCATCCTTGGGACATTGAGCTTTGTGATTGCATCAAAAAGCGCTTCGGAGCCCTTGTGGCTGGCGACCTGCTGCAAATACTCCTCGGTTCTGTTGGCCCTGAAATTAAGCTCGTTGTCTCTTTTCTTTATCTTTTCAAGCTCTTTCTTTAGCTGGTACATGTTGATTGGAGCTTCAGAAATTATTTGCGCGTCTGACATACAAAAATCACCTTCAAGCCTTTTTAAGATGGACGGGGTGGACAACGAGCGTTTTTTCCTTTCCAAAATCATTGACATAAATCTCGTAGCACTCCCCTCTCTTGCCCTTTATTGTGCCTGTCCTTCCCATGAACCTTGGGTAGTACATCCCTTTCTGCACTGCCGGCTCCACATCAAGAAATACTTTGTCCCCTTCCTTGAACGACTGGAAATATCGGGTGAGGCTTATTTTTCCCTTTGCTCTTCGTTCTTTCTTGAACTTGTATCTTGTCTTCCTTCTTAATCCGCCTATTCTTTTAGCCATTTTTAAGAGTTCTTGGAACACTGGCTATTATAAAAATGTTTCTATGGGATTTTTGACGGCTAATCGTCACAAAATATAAATAATAGATAGTTATTCCTGAGTAAAAACATAATTAGGGGGTATAAGAAAATGGGAA
>CAZGTJ010000125.1:0-4247 GCA_964528545.1 uncultured Methanosarcinales archaeon | reverse complement strand
TTGTTTATCTCTGAAAAAGCAATGATTTTCTTGTCCTTCACATCATCTTCAAGAGTTGCGCTTGTTGCCCTTGTAACTTTAATGAAGTCCTCTTTAGGAATGTGCTTTAACGTCGTATCCAGATCATTGTCTTTTCCGCCAGAAGTATCTCCTTTGACAGCACAGGAAACATGGTCTCTTGCATCTTTCTGATAGGAAGAGACTGCAACAATAAACGTGGCCAGCTTCTCCTTATGGTCGAGCTTGTGGGTCTTGTCGAGCTCTGCATGAATATGCTTGAGCAAATCTGGCTGCAGGAACCTAAAATCTATTTTTGCATTCAGGATTTTATGCTCCCGCAGAACTTCTTCATTATCCATTTCATTGATTAGCTTTGAGAGGGCTTCAGTCATTTTGATTCCCTCACCAGTTTCTTAGGATTGCCTGTCTTAAAATGTGGCACATCTTCAAGCGCAATCATTGTTTTCTCAGAAGCTTTCATCGTGTCGCAGCCAAACTTTGAAATAAGAAAATGCCTGATCTTGTACCTGCTCTGTTCAGAATATCTTGTTAGATCATCGTCAAAGATATGGATGTGAAATCCTTTCGAGCCAGTAAAATATGCCTTGTACTGAAAGCCATATTTCTCGACGCCATCACAGATCTGGTTCATTTTCTTTTCAGAAACATCATCATCCATGTCAAGAACAATCTCGCATGGAAGTATCTGCCTGCAGTTTACCCTCCCTAAGAATTCCAGCCCTTTGTCAGATTCCCAAAGCTTAAGCACATTCTGGTGCTTTGTCCATTTTGGCTTGTCTTTATCCCGCTGATCGCCAATTGCAACTTTGAAATCTCCATATTTATTGCATAATCTGAGCAGGTATTGTGCTGTTGGATTGCCAGTTAATTGTTCCTCTTCCATCCTAAACCACCTCTATCCTAACAATCCTGCCTCGAGGAATCACGTGCTTATTTTCAATCGTGATTGAGTAGTCATCCTGGGAAGATACAATGCCTTCTTTCCAGGAGATTCTCTCGCCATCATCAAAGTAAACCTTGATTCGTTTGCCTAACATGTTCATCAGCCCAGCCAAGAGCTATCACTAATTGCGCTCTCATTTTTGAAGACCTTAAACTACAGCCAGCCTCTTATGGACAAGAATGACCTTTGTGCCGTCTTTCAGATACCCGCCTTTGACTGTAACAAACTTCTGGCCATCTTTGCTTATGCCTATATCGACAAGCATCTGTGCAGGAATGGGCACATAAAAGCTTGAAGTGCATTTCTTAGTGCCGTCAGTCAATACGTACCTTCTGGGCAGTTTGTAAACCTTATACGGCCTGTAAAAATAGTCCCTGGGCAAATCCAGAAAAAATATCAGGCCTATCTGCTCAGCTTCATCCCTGTATCTCATAGGAAATACTTCAAGCCTTTCGGTGAAGAAATTCACTGCATGTATTGTAGGCACATAAAACGTTGCCTGGTTCCCGATCTTCCTGCAGTTAATGGTTGGGACCTCAAATTCCTGGGTAAAATCCCCGTTTTTCAATATTCTCATGGCTATTACCTCCAATTAGCTTTTTATCTACAGTTATCCCAGATAGCAAATAAATCGCTATCATCTGTTCCAAGCGCTTGGAGACAAATCCAGTCATCGAATGAGGTACATCTCAAACCAAATTTATCCTTATCATTCCAATTAAGTTTTTTTCTTAATATTATTTTCCCATAGCCGTTGCCACAATGTATTTGCATGCTGGAAACTAGAGTCCAGTGTGACCTCTTTATAAAGAAAAAATAGGCAAGAATCAATTACAAAACCAAAAAGACTAATCCAGCCGCTAACTTTGTCGTCTACACTGGACATAAAACATAAGAAGTTTATCCTGGAAACTAGAGTACACACCGACCCTATTAGTCGTTTTCAACTCTAGGAGCCAGAATAAAGCTCAACATAACTTTGTCAACCGTCTTATACTCAAGCTTTAATGGATAATCCTTGTTAAAGTGAATAAGCACTTCATCGCTTAATTTTGAGCCATTAATCATTTTTTTTAGGTATTCTATCGAATACTTTGCCTTTATTTTTTCATCCCCGTTTAACGTGACCTTCGTGTTTTCGTCTTCCTTGATTTCGATTCTTGCCTGGTTCAGGTCCCCATCAGCCTGCAGGACAAACTTCTTTGGCTCCGCAATAAATGAAACTGATTCTCCAACAACATCGGCATCCGCAATTGCCTCGTTCAGAACAGATGATGCGGTCCTTATAGTTACAGGGAACCTTAAGTCGGGAACTTTTTGCTCCTTTTCTTCAAGCTCGATTATTGGCAGCGAAAAGGTCCTTGTTGTATTGCTTCTTAATTGAATTTTCAGCTTGTTTTCCTCCATTTCAATGGTAAGCATGTCCTTTGGGGAAGCTCTTCTTAATATCTGCTTTAAATTATTCAGGTTGATTGCAATTTCCGTCTCTTTCTTAACATCATATTCTGTAAAGCAGCTTGACAAAAGCTTGAACACGACCATCGCCACATTTGCAGGGTCCATAGCAACAAGCTCTATTGCGTTTGGGGTAATCTTGAACCTTGCCTCATTCACAAGGTCAGAAATAATAGAAATGCTTTCTTTTAGATAGCTTGGTTCCGCTAAAGTCAGTCTCATAAATTTACCTACCCCTTGCTCTTGAGTTATTAAGCTTCCTTTATAATTTTTATGGTTTTGGTCTTCGTTTGTATTTAAGGAAAATAAGAATCATTGTGATAATTATTGTAGCATCCATAACGATTCCAGAAGTGTATCTGCTAAAACCTCCTATGAATAATTATATCTAAATCTTAATCCTTCCGCCATTTTTGGAAACGTGGACGTCTTCTCCAATCTTGTATCCCATCTCCTCAGCAAGCTCAGCCAAAGCGCCTGTTTTTGAGAAATCACCATGTGCTGGTATGATGTGCTTTGGCTTGACTAGATTAATCAAGTCCCTTAAGTCTTCTCTTGCCGCATGGCCGGATTCATGGACATCTCTAAAAATGCGAACGCCGTATTTCTTCAAACTCTTTTCCAGATTTGCCCTGTTTTCGCGGTTTGTCGGGGTTGGAATAACCCTGCATGAGAAAATGACATGGTCTCCCGGCATAAAGTTGAATTTTAATTCATGATTCACCATTTTTGCAAGTATTGATTTCGGCTCTCCTTGATGGCCCGTTACAACAAGAAGGTATTTTCCTCTTTCCTTGTCTATTTTCTTTAGCTTTCTTTCAATCTGCCCGCTGTATTTTAAAATTTCAACTCTGTTCTGGAAGTTGGCAATGCCTGCGGCTTCTGCCGCCCTTACATATTTTGCCATCGAGCGTCCCATAAACAAAATTTTCCGGTTCATTTTCTGTCCAAATTCGACAATAGAGTTCAATCTTGCAATATGTGACGAGAAAGTTGTCACAACCACATTCTTATTCTTTGAGTCGGTTCCAAGCATTACTTCCCTTAGCATCTGCTTTGCAACCGATTCAGATGGCATTTTTCTGGGGTCATCCGCATAGGTCGAGTCGCAGATCAATGCCAGAACATTTTCATGCCCCAATTCCTCTAATCTTTTGAAATTTGGCTTTTTCCCCAAAGTTGGAAACAAGTCAAACTTGAAGTCATTCGCATACAATATGACTCCTTCTTTTGTGTGCAGCGCAATCATTACTGTGTGGGGAGTTGAATGGGTCGCATGGATAAACTCTATTTTTACATCATTTGAAGCTTGAAAAGAAGAGTTGGCGGACATGCTTTTTACCTTATTATTGAATTTTATCTCGTCTTCCTTGATTATATTTTTTAGTACTTCGGAAGTAAAAGGAGTGCACATGATTGGAGCTTTGAAATTATTTGCAAGATACGGGATTGCCCCAACATGGTCAAGATGGGCATGAGTCGGCATAATCATCTTTATTTTGTCTTTCCAGTCCCCTAAAGCAGAAATGTCAGGAACAGCCCCTGCATTAATCAATTCGTTTTGATTAACAACAACAATGTCCTCGTCTTCCGTATATTTAATATAGTTTTCAAGGTGCAGGCCCAAGTCAAGAACGTAAACCCCATTTCCGATTTTTACGGCTGTAGAATTCTTTCCGACTTCGTTGTAACCGCCAATAGTTGTTATTTCCACCATTTTTCGGTTTGATAAGAAATCGATATAAAAATTTATGGGAAAATTAAAAATATAACATGCGGGGAGCAGGATTCGAACCTGCGAAGGCACTAAGCCAATAGATGGCTCGTA
>CAZGTJ010000124.1:0-4290 GCA_964528545.1 uncultured Methanosarcinales archaeon | reverse complement strand
AAGATTTTATAGTAAAATTTAGATTATGCCCATTATTCCAATTTACACTTCTTGCAAGCGCAAAGCTTAAATACCAGTATTCGCACGAATTATAGTATGGTTAATAGAACCAATAAAGGTATTAGTAATCGTGCGAAAATTAGTGCGAGTATTCGCAACGACATCCTGAAACACATAGAAAATTCAGAAAAGCCTGTGTCGACGCAGGAAATCGGCCTGAAAATAGGAAGGGCATGGCATTCTATACAAAATTATTGCCTAAATCTTCAGCTTGAAGGCAAAATCACGGGATTTAAGGTCGGGAATATGAATTTGTGGATAGCCAGAAAACCGGGCAAATAGACGGAAGTCAAATAGAAATCAAAATGAATTTCAAAAAAAAGAGGCGTTTAATAAATTTGAAGTATTTGTTAATTTTAACTCTAATATTTTTGATATTGCCATCGGCAGCATACTCTTTTGCAGGAAAGGTATGCGGCAGCTCTTCTCCGTGCAACTGCGGCTCCAACTGCTCAGGCGGAAACGAGCTTTTCGGGGACTCGCAGGCAAACTGCGACAGCGAGCCGATACACTGCTTCAACACAATAGACAACTGCAGGGACGGAAACATCAACAGCTTAAACTATGTAAAAGACATAAATGTAACTTCATTAAACGACTCGATTTTCAAGGTCGGGGATACGATTCAGATAGACGCAATTTTATTTTCGTCAAGCGCAAATGTCGAAGGCGTTTTTTTTGTCTATTCAAACCAGACAATAAACGCAACAACCCCCTGGTATGTAATCCATAGCACATCTTTTGGAACTGCGGATTCAAATTATCACATCAGGCTTAATTACACCATTCCAAATGTTGCAGGAAACCACACCATACGGATCATTGATGAGTACAATACATACAAGAATATAACCTGCGGCAGGGATCCAAATGCAGATTTCTCGGCTTATTCGGATACTGATGATTTGACGATAACAGTTCTTGCAGACCCTTCGCCTTCAATTAATTTCACAAGCCCGACCCCGTCAAACGCGTCAATCCAGACAGCAGTAACCGTGGTTGTAAATGTAACTCATAACGAAAGCCATCCGGCAGTCCTTATACTGAACTGGAACGGAACTAACGAAAGCTATTCTTATTCGGGAGATTACACGGCAATCAGCAAAACAAACCTAAGGCAGGGAAATTATTCTTTTTATGTTTTTGTCAACGATACTTTTGGAAACACAAACCAGACGGAAACAAGAATCGTGCAGGTAAATACCCCTGTTGATATTGCCATCGACTCCCCACTCCAGGGCTTTATTACAAGAAACAGCACAATAAACCTTAATGCGACGGTAAATCCAACCCAATCAGGAAAAACAATTAAGTCTGTTTGGATGCAGTTCAACAGCGATATTATCACAATAACCCAATTTCTGAACATATCTGCAGACGCATCAGATTCTGAAGGAATCATTAACGAGTCTTTGATAGCCCATCATAATTTATCGCAGTCTTTTGTCCCAAACCAGATAATGGAAGTTCAAAACATATCTTTGCGCCTAAAGATGACCGGCCTTCCAAACTCGACTCTGCAAATAAGAGCAGACAGCTCAAACAGCCCTTCGAATACAGCTCTTGCAAGCACATCAATCAACACCGCAACCGTAAACTCGGTGAGCTTCTCCTGGGTTACCTTTTCATTAAATGAAACGGTTACATTGCAGGCAGGAACGAGGTATTGGATTTTCGTGAGCCCTAACGGAAGCGCTGATGACCATTTTGAATGGGAGGCAAGCGACGACAATGCGTATGCAAATGGGGAGTTCTACCAAAACTCTTCAAGAGACTTGCTCTTTAGGGTATTTGATTCCTACAGGTACAGGACAACATTTACTGCCGCTCAAGGCGCAAACAATCTTACAATTTATGCAAACAATTCTGATGATTTGATGGTAAGCTCATCTTTGGTATCATTTACTTTTGATAATATTCCTCCGGCTTACGCAGGCTTAAACGAGTCAAGCGACCCCATCGAATCCGGCAGCATTATCGCTTTCCTGATAAATGCAAGCGACTCAAGCGGAATCAGCTCAGTTTTTATCGAGATTAACGGGACAAACAGGACAATGAATTTGGAAAGCGCCCCTGTTTACAATTACACATTTGCCACGTCAGGAATCGGGCTGAATAATTACACTATTTACATGAACGATTCTGCCGGAAATTTGAACACAACCGGATTTTTTAACTTTACAGTTGTCGATACAACCGTCCCGGCATTTTCAGGAATTTCAAATGCCCCCAACTCTTCGGATGATTTGGACCCCGGGGTCGCGATTAATGTAAGCGCAACAATTAGCGATGCAGGGATTGTAAATGCTGCAATCCTGCAGTACAGAAACAGCACTGCCTCTGATTGGACTAACCTTAGCATGAGCAATACCTCTGCTTTGTTTTTTGCAAACTTCACTCCAGATTCGCAAAGCAACTGGACGTACAGGATTTGGGCGAATGACACATCAGGAAACGAAGCCTACAGCTCAAACAGCACTGCAGAGGCCTCTTATGACTATTCTTGGACTAGGATGCCGGGCTCATTTGGCACTTTGTCAGGAATACGGGGGACTAATGTAACCATCGGGAATTTAACCATAAACAATACCGGGGACTTTCTTCTCAGCTTCGATATAGCCTCAAGCCAGTCATTTGTGCTATTAAACAAGACTGCTCCGTTTACAATAGCTTCCAGCAAGCACGAAACAATCCAGGTAAATGCGACGACACCTTTAACAGAAGCTGCTTACTCTATACAGTTAACAATTGACGCCCAAAACGCGACAGCGTCTCCAGATTCGCTGGTTACAAACGCGACACTTGTTTCAATATCATCAGGGCCGTATCTTCTTGTAGAGATTATCCAATTTAATTCTTCTATCGCAGTTGGTGACTACACAGACTTGAAGGCAAAAATCACAAACATCGGAAACGAAACTGCAGTGAATGTTACAGCGAACTGGACATTGCCAATCTCCTGGACCCTTGTCGCTTCAGGCGTCAACAAGACTATAGGGAATTTGAGCATAAACAAGTTTGATTATCATAACATCTCTGCTTTTGTCGATTCAAGCGTAACAGCAGGAACGTACACAATTTCAGCTTACGCGCAAAGCAATTACGGCACAAACAGCAGCGATTCAGAATCTGTTGTAGTGACGTCAGGGGCGGAGTCAACTCCTGCCCAAAGCTCAGGGGGAGGCGGAAGCTCCTCTTCATCAGCCGGAGGGGGCGGAGGAGGATTTTTGTACAAGGAGCCTGAATTTGGCCTTCTTATACAAGCCCCGAAAAAAATCGAGCTTCTTGCCGAGGAAAAATCGACATTTGAAATAAACATCACCAATAATGTGCCGGACACAATCTTGAGAAATATAAAGCCAAAGATTAGCGGATTTTTGATCACAAAAACCGGAATAGAGCCGAAAATAATCAGCCAGCTTGCATACAATCAAAAAAGTAGATTTACATTGTCGATTGACATTCCAAAATACATGAAATATCAAAACATCACCCTTGTTTTGGCATTTAGCGCTGATGCGCTTGATGTAAACGAACTTTCAGGCGCGGGCCAATTGTTTGAGAAAAAAATTGAAATCGAGCTCATTATCCTCGAGGTTACAAAAGAAGTCGCGCAGAGCAGCATTACCAAGGCGCAATCAGATATTTCCATAATGCAGGAAATGGGGCTCAACACAAAAGAGGCGGAGCAGCTCTTTGATGATGCAAACAGGGCAATGGGGGCAAGCAATTTCCTCGAGGCAAAAAGGCTGAGCGATAAAATTGCATTTTTGAGAGAAAAGGCAATTTCTGCGGGCAGGCTCATAAGCGAGGCAGAAAAGAAAATCAAGGAATCCGAGAATTTTGGGGCTGATGTGAGCGAGGCAAAGCAGCTATTAAAGCTTGCAGCCGAGAAATTCGAGCGCGGCAATTTTGAGGAGGCCGAAGAAATGGCAAACCAAGCCTTGATTCTGGAAACACTCTCAAAGAAAATAGCGGAATCAAGGCTATCGGCGGTTGTAAGGAATTTTGTAAAAGAAAATTGGACTGTGCTGCTTTTAGCATCGCTAATCCTGTTGGCGTCTTACCTGGCGATAAGAAAGAGGATTTCCATCCAGGCAATATCAAACAGGCTAAATCTGCTTGAGAAAGAAGAGGAATCAGTGACTGAACTGATAAAAACTGCGCAGAGGGAATATTTCAAGGAACAGCTGATGAGCGACAGGATTTATTCAAAATCAATGGGCCGCT
>CAZGTJ010000123.1:0-4321 GCA_964528545.1 uncultured Methanosarcinales archaeon | reverse complement strand
TAATGAAACGAATTATTGTATCGAAGGGAAATAATAAACGGATAACACAGATGAACCTCCTATTCTATGGATAATATTGCCTCCCCCCTGACATTTTTTGTATAGGACTGGCCCTGAGCGGGACTGTAATAGATTAAATCAACAATTAATTTATTTTTGCCGCCCTTCTTCAGGCTTGCAAATCCGCATTTTTCCCATGTGAGCTCAAGCATTTTTCCGGGAAAAAGAGTTTGGTTTGACAAGGGAGTTTCGTAGAATTGAATTTCCTCATGGTTTTTGTTCTCAATAAAATCAGCCAGCAGTAACTTCCAGTACCTATGGGCGCCGCCTGTTTTCCACGTCGCATTTGCAGACCTTGTGGCATAGCCTCCAAAGCCGCTTGCGACCGTAACCCAGCCGGCATTGTTGTCTGAATACATTATGTCGAACTTGTTTGGATTGTCGCCTCCTGTGTTAAACATTTCCATCCGATAAAAGTCCAATGCCTTATCCTGGCCCAAGTCCAGCATCAGGAAGGTGTTCGGATCGTTTCTGACACCGAACGCAACTGCGTTTATATTGCCGTCATTATATTTGTCCGGATTATTCGGGTTAAGCCCATTTGAAGCCCAGTGAGATTCAGCAAAATATTTCCTGCTCTTATTGTCAGGATTATACTCGCATGCAAGATTCCCCTTTTCCGAGCTTATCCTGGCTTCGCTTATTATAATGGGCTCCGGTAGGTTGTTTTGCAGAACAAATATAATCGTGTCCTCGCTCCCTTTTAAGCTGGCGTCCCTGCAGAAAAATTCCGAGCTAAACACGCACCTGTTTGAGACAGCAATTTTTGCATCGGCAAATCCGAAATACGCGAATGCCCCTACAGCGGCTGCAATTGCCAGCAGGCCCCATCCGTACGTTACTAAAAATTCCATTGCCGCCTGCGCCTTAGAATCCGGCATACTTATAGCTTTGAAGGGCAACTATTTAAATTTTAGCAAATAAATCAAGAAAAACTATTTGCTCTCTTCCAGCCATTCTATGTCATTTGCGTCAAATGCAGGGGTTGAAAAAACCATCGCTTCGACTGGAGTGTCACCTATCCTCTCGATCCTATGCGGGGTTCCTGCCGGGAAAACAATCATCTGCCCTGGGCCTACCTCAGACGAAACATCCCCTATTGTTATTCGCGCCCTGCCGCGGTAGATATATGCAAAATGATTTTCCTCTTTATGCTTATGGTTCGGAACAGTGCTGTCCACCCTCAAAAGAAAGATATTCCCTGTCTTCGCATCAGCAAGCGTTGTGTACTTAAAGTACTCATTTCCCTGATCAAGCTGCCCGAATTTTTTTGGGACATCGAAAATTGAAGCCTGCAGTTTAATTGGCTTTACATCCCTAAAATCCCACGGTATCAAGAACCCGACAACGAATCCAAGCGCAAAAACAAGTATGAGCAAATTCCTTATTGTTTTCTTTTTCATGCATTTTTTCAATATTGTAGTCATATAAATACTTTTTGGTAGTGATTAAAAAATTTTACTACTCAACAATATAACAAAACAAAACTTACGATATGAAAATTTGATAAACAAAATATATTTAATCAGGAAAATAATCCATGCGATATGAAGCAATATCTTGACGCATTGCAGTATGTTCTCGAGAACGGAACAGACAGGAAAGACAGGACCGGGGTAGGTACAAGGGCAGTTTTTGGCATGCAGATGCGCTACGACATGAAAGACGGCTTTCCAGCAGTCACCACAAAAAAGCTTGCGTGGAAGTCGGTTGCATCCGAATTGTTATGGTTTATCGAAGGCTCAAATGATGAAAGAAGGCTTGCAGAAATTCTTTATGGCACAAGGGACAAGGAAAAGGCAACAATCTGGACTGCCAACGCACAGGCAGATTACTGGAAGCCCAAGGCAAAATTCGAGGGGGATTTGGGAAGGGTTTACGGAGTGCAGTGGAGGCGCTGGAAAAGCCCGAATGGGAAAGAAGTTGACCAGATTGAAAGTGCAGTTAACCTTATCAAGACAAATCCGACTGCGAGAAGAATAATTGTTAACGCCTGGAACCCGGGGGAGCTGGACCAGATGGCTCTTCCCCCATGCCATGTTTTCTTCCAGTTTTTTGCCGCAGGCGGAAAATTGTCTTTGCAGATGTACCAAAGAAGCTGCGACATGTTTTTGGGGGTGCCGTTTAACATTGCATCGTATTCCTTGCTATTGCACATGATTGCGCAAGTAACCGGCTTGCAGCCAGGAGAATTCGTGCACACTCTTGGGGACGTGCACATTTACCACAATCATTTTGAGCAGGTTAGGGAGCAGCTTGCACGGAAGCCATTCCCTCTTCCAAAACTGCTGCTCAATTCTTCAATAAAAAACATTGGCGATTTCAAAATGGAAGACATCAAATTGGAGAATTACCAATTTCATCCGCCAATCAAGGCTCCGATGGCTGTCTGAAAATATTAAAATGACAACCCAATTAAACAAACCAAAGCTAAAATGATAATATCGCTTATTGCAGCAATGTCAAAGAACAGGGTGATTGGAAAGAATAATTCCATTCCCTGGAAATTGCCGGAAGACATGAGGCATTTTAAGAGATTGACACTGGGAAAAACGGTTGTGATGGGGCGCAAGACATTCGAGTCAATCGGAAAGCCGCTTCCCAAAAGAGTCAATATAGTAATTACAAGAGACAGGAGTTACATGGCAAAAGGCTGCTTTGTTGTGAATTCCGTAAAAGATGCGTTAAAAATTCCAAAGGATGGCGAGGAAGTGATGGTTATCGGCGGCTCAGAAATATACAGGCAGTTTCTTCCATTTGCGAATGTAATTTACCTGACAATCATCGAAAAAAATTTTGACGGAGACTCTTTTTTTCCGGAAATAAGCAGGAATGAATGGAAAGAAATTAAAAGGGAAAGGCAGGGCAATGGAGAATTTCAATATTCTTTCGTAACTTTAAAAAGAGTCAGGTAGACCGGCTTGCATGGATATGTTCCTTCTTGCCAAAACTTATCCTGTCAAGGACAAGGGCCAAAACATTTCCGATTGCAAGAGCGAGCGTGATGCCATAGGCAACCAGATTCTGCAGGATAACGAGAAGGATTGCAGCAATTATCCCATAGGTTATCCTGTGCTTTCTTGGATGCGTCTTTGGCTCAATTAGCATGAACATTGCAAAGAAATAAATCACTCCTCCATTTATGATTGAGGGATAATAGTTGTGGTAATCCATCATGCGCATCGGCATATCATTCATCATATTGTGGCCCATAAATTGCGGCGCTAGCAACGGAGAAATGGCCAGATTGGCAATGAAGTAAGTGAATACAAAGCTTGCTGCCAAATCAAATCTTCTCTGCCTCCACAATACGAAAATTCCAAAAATTATTACAAGCAAAACAGAGGATGTGATCCACCAGATATCTGATGCGGCTGGAAAAATCAGCGTGGCAAGCAAAATTCCAAGGTTTGCGGGGTTAAAAATGTGCTTTTGCCCGAGCCTAATCAAGTGCTTTGACAAGACTGCAAATGCCCCTGCTGCTATGTAAATGTAGGATGGCAAGCCCTGCGGTAAGATTCCCCCGATAAAAAGCCCTGAAATAAGCGCGCTTTGCGGGAATTCAACGGCCTTATGCCTAAAGTATGAAATCCCAAAATCAAGAATTGTAGTAGCCAAAACAGCGATTAAAACATGCAAAAGCGGCTTTGCGCCAAAACCATAAAAAAATGAGCTCGCTAAAATAAGAAGTATAAGAAATGCAGCCATATATTGGTATATATTAAGCCTGCTGACTGTTGATTTTACCGAAAATCCCTGATTTTCCAAATTTACCCCACCAAAATCAATTATTTATGAAGTATTTAATCTTTATTTCTTCCTTGTCCTTTGGCTGCCGCCTGCCTTATATGGCGAATATCTTCCCTTAACCTTCTGATTTGGCTTTTCCCCTGGAAACACGTCATAAATCCTTGATTCGTCAAAATGGCAGTTGGAGCACTCTATCGTCTCGATTCCCATAAACCCCTTTAGTCTTATGTCTGTTGAGCCGCATCTTGGACATTTTTTCATAAGAAGCATCAAATCTTGGAATTTAAATTAATTTCTCCCCGGTTTCTTTATTTATGATGTGGATTACATTTACAGGGCACGAATCGGCAGCTTCTTTGTTTTCCTTGAAATTCTTTTCGTCTATATCCAGCTCTTCCCACTCATCGTCTCTTTTCCTGCAGCCAACAACATCGCTTTTCCCGTCCTCGCTCATTACCCAGAAATCAGGTGCAACAGCGGCGCACGCAGCACAGCCTATGCAATTGGGCCT
>CAZGTJ010000122.1:0-4362 GCA_964528545.1 uncultured Methanosarcinales archaeon | reverse complement strand
CCTGTAAAACAGGTAGGTAAAAAGAATAAAGCTCACGGTATGGTCTATAAAATCCAGGTCAGCGGTAACTTTGTAGAAATAGCCGATAAGGCCTATGATCATGAGAGCGCCAACAAAGAATTCTAGCGCTCCGAACTCTAGCTTCCTCACCACCTCTTTTACCTTGCCAATCATCATGCTTGCTCTTTGACTGTCATTATTTAAATATTATGATTGTTTGGATTAAAAATATTTTTAAGTATGCCATGCATCCCTGCCCGAATGCCAAGAATTGCGCTCGATTTGACAAAAACTTTGGAGGAGAATGCTGCAGACTATTTTGAAAAGGCAAAGAAGGCGAAGAAAAAAATAGAAGGGGCCGAGGTTGCGCTTAGCGAGAGCATAAAGAAGCTTGAGCAGCTTAAGTCAAAAAAGGCGAGGACAGAATCGCTGAAAGGCGCTTCCGGGAGAAAAAAGGAGTGGTATGAAAAGTTTAGGTGGTTCATAAGCTCGGAAGGGTTTCTTGTCATCGGAGGAAGGGATGCAACTTCAAATGAGGTTGTGATAAAAAAACACACCGATGCAAATGACCTTGTCTTTCATACAGACATGGCTGGCTCCCCTTTTTTTGTAATAAAGGCGGAAAACAAAAAAGTGGGAGACAAGACAATTCAAGAAACAGCGGATGCGACGTGCACATTCAGCAGAGTATGGAAGCTGGGGCTGCAAAGCTCTCCTGTTTTTTACGTTTCGCCTGAGCAGGTCAGCAAGAAAACAAAATCAGGAGAGTTCATGAGCAAGGGCGCCTTCATGATTTACGGAAAAACAAATTATATTGACAACAAAGTCAATCTGTCAGTGGGCATGACCAAGAGCATGCAGATTATGGCCGCTCCGATGGAGTCTGTAAAGGCCCATTGCAGCAAGTACATTGCTCTTTTGCAGGGAAACGAGAAAGCGAGCGCAGTTGCAAAGTACATAAGGCACCATCTTGGAGGCGAGCTTGACGAGATAATAAGAAGCCTGCCAAGCGGAAGCTTCAAGGTCAAAAAATAATCATTGCGGCTTTTTTTCCTTTTTCTTTCTGGAACGAAAATTCAGGTAGAAGTCCGCTATTCCTATAAGCACAAAAATTCCTGTTGCCGCGCCTATCGCGATTATTATATATTTCATGTCAAAATTTCTTGACAGGCCTGATGGCTCCTGCAGTTCAGCGCTTAAATCTCCAATTTTAAACCACTCAAAACTTGCCGCAGTAATTTCCCCGCTTGAAAACCTGGAATAAATTACGTATGTTCCCGGCCTGATGTCCCTTGGAAGCTGAAGCGCCCTTATAATTGACATCTTGCCTTCAAATGAAATCTGCTCTGTGCTAGAACTCAATTCATTTCCCTCCCCGTCCCTCAGCGCATAATAAAGGCTTCCGCTTAAGCCGCCAGAATTTCCCGCATTCTCCATATTTATCTGAAACTGCACTTCTCCTTTTTTAAGGGCTTGCCTGTAGTCATCGTACACTTTGAGGCTCATCAAAAGCTCAGTAGTTTTTGGAATTATTTCCACGACTGTCGTTATTTCCTTGACAACACTGCCTGATTTCACCAAGATTCTTCCTATATAAACATCAGGCTTGTCTGTGTCTCTGGAGGAAAACATGATTTTCACCTGCCTTGTTTCTCCAGGCTGAAGCTCGAACAAGCCATCGCTGATTTTAATAAAATTATCAAGATTCTGGCTGTATATGCTCACAATATATTTTGTAAAGCCTTCGTGCTTGACAAAGAATTCCGCCTCCTTTGTTTCCCCCTGCAACAGCTGGATTTTTATCGATTCCCTGTCAACAACAAGATTTTTTTCAGTTGCGCTCTGAAGCCCTTCGAGGCTTCCGCCTCCGCCGCCTGAGCTTCCGCCGCCGCTTCCGCCCCCTCCGCCTGTGCTGCTGGAGCCGGATGATGGGGTTTCATCTGCAGAGTATTAGTAAAACCTCGTGACATTGAACACAAGAGTTCCGCCTGAATACGAGATTCTTGTGCAAATGCTGCTGTCGCAAACTACTCCATCCCTTAAGATCCTTGGATTTAAAAATGCAAGATTATAAAGTGAAAGTACAGCCGTCTTATTCAATGCCGCAAGGCTTGAATTAAGAGTTATGTTATTATAACTGATATTAACGTTTCCATTGATTTCCTGCACCTCATTCAAATTGATTCCTATGCTGTAATTTATCTTGCCGTAAGGCAGGACTTCTATCACAAAATTAGTTATGCTTGTCACATCGACATTTGAAATATTTGTTGTACTTCCGTTAAAGCCGTCAAATATTATGTAAAAAAATCTTTTTATGCCGCTCCTTGCCTCGAATCCGAGCTGGTCTGCGCAATTTATGCTCCAGTTGTATTTGTCAGGAGTCAGCCCGTTGATTCCAAAGTTCGACGGAACGTCCTTGGTTACTGACAAATTGCTTGCATTAAGAATGTCGTTAAAGAACAATGTGCAATTATCCAAATCGCTTGCGTCGCTTGCATTGTAATGCAGGAAAACTGAATTTGCGGTTATTCCCGAGTTGTTGAGCGGAAATCCAAGATTTACTATCGGCCCGGATGTGTCTGCAACATTTATTGCTATCCCAAATGTCTGCGGCTTGACAGAATAAATTAAAATAAAAAAGACCAAAATTACAAGGCAGGATAACAAGTAAATTTTTCTTTGTTTCATGTCATTTACCTGCCCCTTTTCCCGGAAGCATGGCGCGATGGCCTTTTGAACATTATCTTTTTTGCAAGCAGAGCCCCCATTAGGACAATAAGAATCAAGGGAATCCACATCCCGCTGAATTTTGGCTTTGGCTTTTCCACAATTTCGAGGTTAAACTGCTTGTTTATCTTGAGCCTGATTGGAAGGCCCCCTCCCGAAGGCTCAATCTCGCTTACTGTATATCCAATATTGTATTTTCCGATTTGCAAGGGTGCAGTTACGTTAAATATTATTTTAAATCCTGCTGTTTGCGGTGCAAGAGTGTACACTTCCCGGTAATCTTTTATTTGGATAATTTGCCTGTCGTAATCAAGATGTACTGCAGTTTCTTCGTCTGTCGGGTTCTGGAGCCTTATGCTGTACAAAGTTGATTCTCCGGGATAAAGGTGTATTGTGTTGTTAACAAGATAATCAGAAACAACGCTTATTGCAGAAACATTGGATGCTAGGCAAATAAATGCAACGAGAAACATGATTCCTCTTCTCATGAGTAAAAATCAAAAAAACAAGTTAATAAATCTTACTAATATTGGGCCATTTTACGGGTTGTTTACAACAGTCACATTCCACGTCCCGTTATACATCTGGCTGCTAAGGCCTGAGCTTGGAACATTGACCCAGACGAATACGCTCACGTTTCCTTTGTCATCGTTTGGCGCAAATGCGCTTGTGTGCCCGTGCTGGAATGTTGCATTGCCGCCTGTGCTTGGGTCTCTCAAGTTGATCATTCCGTCACTTGGGAAGCTTAGCCTTAAATTCGAGCTTGAATTTGTCATGTTTACTCCAAAGCTTGTCACTGAGATGGATTCTGAAGTTGTTGTAGTGCCGACCAGAGCAGACGCCGATACGTTAATCATGTCAAAGTCGTCATTCCCAGTATTGTTCAACAGCAAGTGCGGGTATGCCCTTGCGTCTTGCTGGCCTAAGTTTACGTTTGAAAAGTTAATTGCAGAGTACGGAAGCGCAAGTCCGGATACGGTGTTTACAGTGAACCTTAAGGTATCGTTAACAGCAGAGCCTCCAAATATGTCCCTGACGCTGATATTTACAACCCACAAGTTGCTTGCGTTTGCAAAATAAGGCAGGACAACTGTGCAGTTAATCACAACAACAGTTGATCCATCACTATAGTTTCCGCATGTACCCTGGTCGGATGAGGATGTTGCAGAGACGTTGGCATAGTACTGTGAGCTGCCTCCAAGAGTTAAGTTGAGCACTGCAGTGCTTGCATTGATATTGCCTGCACCATCCTGGTCGGTGACATTAAAAGAAATCAGGACCTTGACATTTCCTCCTGCAAGAGGGTCTACCTGAAATCCTGACGAGTTTGAGACGTTAATTGTTGGGTTCCTGTTTGTGATAGCAAGCTCAACCTTAAAACCGTATCTTATAGTTGTAGATGCTGCATACACTATCGGCAACATCATTAGAGCAGTAAGAAGTATCGACAATGTCCTCTTTTTGATGCGAATTTTCATGATATTATAACCATTATTTAGTATACTAAAATATATACTAATACTGTAATTGCCACATTACTACTATTTAAATCTTTCGGAAAATTTGCATTAAAACATTAAGTGCTCGATGCAGTCACATTCCACGTCCCGTTATATAACTGGCTGCTGATGC
>CAZGTJ010000121.1:0-4382 GCA_964528545.1 uncultured Methanosarcinales archaeon | reverse complement strand
GGACCTCTTCTTTTTTTCTTCCTTCCTCCCTTATCTTTTCCATCTCAATCTCAAAATGCCTTGTAAGCTCCTCATCAACTATTTTTGGCCAGTATTTCTCAAGAGTCTCAATTGTGGAAATCCCAAGCCCTGTTGCTTCAATTGCCTTTCCATCAACGTAGCCTCTCTTAAAAAGCGTATCGACAATTTCGGATCTTGTTGCCTTCGTTCCAAGATTTCTTTTTTCGAGCTCTTTTATTATGGAAGCCGCAGTGTACCTTTTCGGAGGCTGCGTTTCCCTGTCAAGAAGCTCGATTTTTTTTATCTTTACCTTATCGCCCTCATTGAAATGGGGCAGCTCTGTTTCCTCGAGATTAACATAAGGAGCATAGTATTCATGCCATCCTTTTTCTATTGTGCGCGTGCCCTTTGCAATGAAAAATTCCGAGTTGCAGTCCAATTCCACGGTTATTGTTTCCCTGACCGAATGGCTGGCAAAGGTCGAAAGGAATCTTTTTACAATTAAATCGTAAATTTTTGCATCCTTCCCGTCGATCCCGAGCGGATTTATTCCGGTTGGATAGATGGCAGGATGCGCAGGGTCTGTTTTTTTGCCGTTGTTTGGATTTAACTTTGGCAGCTTCATCAAATTTTTTACAAGCGGAGAATAACTGCCCTGCCTTCCGAGCTCTGTTAAAATCTTGCTGTATCCGATGTTTGGGGGCAGCTGCTGGCTTGATGTTCTTGGATATGAGACGAATCCCGAGGTATAAAGGTCCTGTGCAATTTCAAGCGTTTCTTTTGGGGAAATCCCAAAGCATCTGTAAGCCTCGATTTGCAATGATGTCAAATCAAAAGGAAACGGAGGCAGCTGGTTGTATTGCCTTCTTTCAATTTTATCAACGCCTGCTTCTTTTTGTCCCCTTGTTTTTTCCATTACCGCGCCGGCTTTTTCTTTTTCCCAGAATTTGTCTTCCTTGTGCCATGCTTCTATTTTTTCCTCCTCGAATTCGCCGTCAAGTTTAACCTGCCAGAAGGGAGTCGGCTTGAATTTTCTGATTTCTTTTTCACGGTCGACAATTATCTTCAGCGCGGGGCCCTGCACCCTTCCAGTCGACATCAGCTTGAAGGCGCCAGTGCTCTTGATTGATGCGGTTAGCGCCCTTGAATAATTTATTCCATTGTACCAGTCAAGAAAATGGCGTGTTTCCCCTGCTTGCGCCTGGCCCCAGTCCAGATGCCAGTGTTTTTTCCCGTAAGCCTCAAGCAAATCAGGCTTCGTCAATGCGGAGAATTTCATCCTGTTTGCATCTTTCTTGTTGCATGCGTACCGTACGACATTAAGCCCAATGACTTCTCCTTCCTGGTCGTAGTCTGTCGCAATCGTGAATTCATTTGCGTCCTTGCACAGCTTCTTGATTGCATTCAGGTATTTCTTGGTAAATGCGGAGCTCTTTGCCGTCTCGGAAACAGGCTTCCATTCAATCTCAAATACCGGAAAAGTCCATCCTTTTTTTGTTTTTTCGGCAAGCCCGTAAAGATGCCCGACCGCGCACGCAACAACAATGTCCTTTTTTCCGTGCGTGATTTTGTAATAGGGGACGCCGCTTATGCTCTCCTTGATTGCTTTGCCGTCGGCAAGAGCCTCCGCTATTTTTTTTGCCGCCGCAGGCTTTTCAGTTATTATGAGCTCGTACATAATCATGAAATAATTAGTTGATATAAAAAGTTTTGTGAAACGCCTTAATTCCCGTCAAAAATCCCGTCGGAAGATGAACTGACCAATAAAATTAAAAATAAAGGCACACCATTTACCGGCATGTTTGGCAAAATTGTCGAAAAAATCCTGAAGTCGATTGATGATAAGCCAGATATTTCTGGAATGCGTCCTAAATTCTCAGGAGATGGGTATAGGGCACACAAGATAGATGCTGTAAACTTTCATCCAATCAAAAAATCAGATTCTTGCAGAAAAATTGCATTTGTCGACGGAGGCAATGCGCAAATACTAGGCTCGGGAAATTTTTCACTGAGCCTGATAAAGGCGTGCTACGTTGTTTATGAAAACAACAAAAAGATAAAATCGGAGAGAATAGAAATATTCGCGTTTGCAGAGTCAATAGTAGAAAATAATGAGATATCCTACAAAATCTCGTTTTTCAAGAGCAATGACACCATTGATTTGAATGACATTTGCTTTGGCTCGTTTGATCCCACTTTGATGACCGGCTCGAGCAGGGCGGACATCAAGTCTGTTGCAAATGCGGCCAGAAGATTTGCAGAGCTAAGGATTGCAAAATACGTATCAGACAGGAAAATTGCTGACGTCATTGTCTTGGACGGAAATCTGCAGTGCACTTACACAGGCGAGAACATATTTCTGGAGAATCTGTACGCTTCCTGTGAAAAAAACCACGTTTTGCTTTGCGGCATTTGCAAGACCACTTCTATATTTACGGATAACGGAAACTTGGTGGGCGTTGTCTTGATGAACCTGAATAAAGATTCCTGGCTTTACCATCCGGTTGTGGACATCGAGAATAAAAATCACAGAGCAGAGATGGCTTTTGTTAAGCTTCATGACAAGTCAAGGCACGCCTTTAGGTTTGAAATTTTAAAAAACCAGAGAGCAGAAATGAACGAATCAGTTAATTTGATCTCATCAAACTGCCGCGATCCCGTCTTTATAGGCTATCCTTACGGGCTAATTGAGGCTGACAGGATTGCGCGCGTTTCTAACCAGGAAAGAGATTCGCTTAGGACAATATTCCTTGTAAAAATGAAAAACAAGAATATAGAGAAACATTTAAATTCAGGCAATGCGCATGAAATTCTTGACAGAATCAGCTTTTGAATTTACCGAGGCCAAATGAAATTTACTTTAGCCCACTTCAGGGAATTTTGGAAATCAATTAAAAAAAGACGTGGCTTTGGCCATATTATAGCGGATTTGAAGCTTTGCTTTTTGGTAATTGATTTAGTTCTTTTGAGCATAGTCGTAATGACATGGTTTAACCTGATGGTGTTTCTAATTTTTGTGACCATAACGACTTTTACTGCATTTTTTGCTGCGTTTTCCATCAAACTGGGCAAGGTAAGGCACAGAAAGATTTAAATGGAAAATAGATTTTAGGAAAATTTAGGCGGGATACTATTGCTGGCTGAAAATAAATTGGAGGTGATTGCATGTCTGATTTTGTTAGAGTTGCAGGAAAAAGCGAGATAAGCCCGGGAAACGGGAAGGTAGTTGAAGTTAATGGAGAGGAAATCGCGCTTTTTAATGTCGACGGTGAATTTTATGCGATTGGAAACACATGCCCTCACAAGGGTGGGCCGTTAGGGGAAGGCATGCTTGACGGGAATGTTGTTGCGTGCCCGTGGCACGGCTGGAAGTTCAACGTCAAGAGCGGAGTTTCCCCAGTTATGCCAACGGCAAAAGTTCCTTGCCATAAGGTGAAAGTCGAAGGCAACGATGTTTTTGTTGCTGTAGAATAGGCATAGCAAATTTTTTATGCTTCCTTTCATTATTGCTCCGGATGGAGCCAAAGCAGAAGCTTATTGACTATTGGATCTCTGAAAAGATTGTTACAGACAAGAAACTAATAGGCGCGTTCAAAAAAATCCCGCGGGAGAATTTTATCAGGGAGAAGGATTTGGAGCAGGCTTATGGGGACTATCCGCTGAAAATAGGGGCAGAGCAAACCATATCACAGCCTACAACCGTGATGATAATGACGCAGGCTTTGGAGCTAAAAAAAGGGGACAAGGTTCTTGAGATTGGGGCAGGGTCAGGATACCAGTCCGCAATAATAGCAAAACTAGTCGGAAGCAAAGGCAAAGTGGTTTCCGTTGAAATCGTGCCGGAGCTTGTGAAATTCGCCCGGGATAACCTGGACAGGGCTAAAATAAGAAATGCTTTTGTGGTCGAAGGGGACGGCTCAAGAGGGTACGCAAAGCAGTCTCCGTATGACAAAATAATTGTCACTGCAGGAGCTCCACGAATTCCGAAAATTTTGGTTGACCAGCTCAAGGAAAACGGGATAATTGTCACGCCTGTCGGTAATCTGACAGAGCAAATAATGATTAAGGCAAAAAAGAAAAATGGGAAATTAATTGAGGAAAAGCTGGGCCATTATATTTTTGTTCCGCTCAAGGGAAAGTACGGGCATTTGTAGAATTAAATTTTCTTTTTGTGAACCTCGATTTTTATTTTTTTCATTTGCTTGAGCGCTTCATTTAATTTTAGCAGGCCATTTTTTGCGCCATAATGAGAGACGCAAGAGCGGCTGTTAATTAATCCAAGCTTTATTGCAAACTCTATTTCATTTCTCTTTATCAGCCCTGACAGGAATGCAGAGGCAAACGCGTCGCCCGCGCCTGTTGCGTCAACTACCTTGGCGAGG
>CAZGTJ010000120.1:0-4396 GCA_964528545.1 uncultured Methanosarcinales archaeon | reverse complement strand
ACAAAGCTCCCCGTTTTCAATTGAGGCGACTGTAAGCCTTGCATCAACGGCCTTTTCCTCCTCTGAGTCAGGGTCGACGATGTAGTTGCTTCCTATCTTAATGACAGTAACTGAAATCGGAGTCTTTTCCAGCGGAATCTTTTGCTCGGTTTTTGTCTTGTAGTCAATCTTGTCCCCTTCAACTTTGGGAAACTTTGCGCTATTTAATGCAGCAAGCGCAGCAAGCGAAGAGGCGTCAAACAAATTTCCAGCATCGTTTATTGGAATAATATCGATTAAAAGCATCCAGACTTTCTCTTTAGGAGCAATGCAGAGCTTCTTGAAATTGATGGCTTTGCTTTCCCTTATCCCCCTGTCCACGACTCTTGCAAGTTCGATCGCTTGTATCCCTGGAGGCCCCATCTCAAATTCAGGATTTGACATTGGGATAAGCTCGGCGCCAACGATTATGGTTCCCTCGTCTGGAGTGTCCGGGTAAGGCTCTCCTATTTCGACCTTGACTCCTGCCAAGACTTCTGTATCTCCAATTCTGACTCTTGCGGAGCCCTCTGCTGTTTTTATGATGCCACACTCTACTTCAATTGGCTGCCTGTACTCTGCCAATTTCCGGCCATCCAATCTTCTTCCTGCGTTAAGCAGATTGATAATGTGAGTTCTTAATTCCCTGTGCATATCTAAAACCTCCTATTCTTGTTTATTTTTCCTTAGTCAACTGAACCATTTCATCCTTTGATGGAATTTTGTTGTTTTATTCGCCCTGAATACCAGCTCCACGGTATTTTTCCTTGAGAGCCATCTTTTGCACTTCATAAATCTGAGCAATTGCATTTTTTCCCATTTCAAGCGCTTTCATCAGCTGTTCCCTATTGACCTCCCCATCCATCTGGAGCAAAGTTATCTTTCCGGAGGCAGGCGTCATTGCAATTGGTATGTCTGCAACAGGGCCATCGGAATAGCTTTCCTCTGAATAGTCCAAGTCAACAAGCAATTTGTCATCAACTCTTCCAACAGAGACTGCTGTAACCAGGTCCTTCATGTCAAGTCCGGCGTCAGCAAGTGCCATAGACGCTGCGCAAATTCCTGCGCATCTTGAGCCTGCTTCCGTCTGGGGCAGTTCAATAAAAACATCAACAACTGAGTTTGGAAAATCTTCCAAGTCAAGCACAGGAAGCAGTGCCTTTTCAGTTACGTAGCTTATTTCCTTGCTTCTTCTCGAGCCGCCCGGCCTTACTCTCTCGCCGGAGCTTGAAAACGGCATCATGTTGTAGTTGCATCTTAAAATTCCCCTTCGAGGGTCCTGCAAGAACTTTGGATGCAAATTTCTTGGACCGTACACGGCGGCATAAGCCCACGTGTTTCCTATTTTGAACATTGCAGAGCCGTCTGCTCTTTTTATGATCCCTACCTTGGCTTCAATCGGCCTTGTCTCTTCAAGGCCTCTTCCGTCAATTCTCCTGTCATATCCCATTTTTTGTCACCTTGATTACGATAGATTTTTGGGGCTCTTTTCCAAAAATTCCTTTATTTTTTCGGTCAATCCGCTCAAGTGCGATTCCTGCTCTATTTTCTTTATTGCCTGTATCGCAAGAAGCTCGCCCATTGGCTCGCCGTCAATCCAAATAAGGCCATTCTGGCCGACCATGATGTTGCATCTTGTTGCATCCTTGACCATAGTCACCATTGAGCCCTGTTTTCCAATTATTCTTGGGACCTTGTTTGGGTCAACTTCAATTATCCTGCCGGTCTTCAATTTTCGAAGCCCGGGGCCTTTCATTGTGACGTCAATTAGCTTTTGGCTCGTCACATTGACGATTTTGCACACAAGATGGTCTCCCAAATCATAAAACTGTGTCAGGTCAGCGCCTTTCTGGATAAATTCAGACGTGGCGTCTTTTAACGACATCATTGCAGAGTATGCCGAGTTTGTATCAAGCCTCCATCCTCCAAATGTTACATCAATCACCTTGCAGATAATTGTGTCCCCTGTCTTTGGAATGTACCTTCCTGAGAGAGGGATCAGCTTTATTGTTCTTCCGTCGATGCCTGCAAGGCCGAGCCTGTTCGCTACAATTCTTTCCCCGTCCCTGTATGTCCCGGGCCCCGGCAGAATGTCCATCCCTTCCGCCAATGTTTCGCCCGGCACCGCGATTTCTTTGTCTTTCACCAATATGTTTGACATTTTTGTTTCACCTCAACGGCGAAGTCCGTTGGCACATTGTGCAAGCGTGATTTTCAATCACACGGATCTTCTTTCCCATTATTTCACCATTCTGGTTCGATATGCTATCTAATCTTCAAAATCTTGCTCTCAACATTTCCGTGAGTTAGTTTGTTTAATTTATCATACAAGTCAGATTCCATTCCTCCTGGAATTTCGACGTCAGCAACCCAGTACCCATTTGACTGCCAGGTTTCCCTCAAAATTGTGCCGAACTGCTTTATTGTTGCATAGCATTTTGGTGCATAAACCGGCCCAATCTTAAGCTCGATTTCCTTTGTCTCGAATTTGATTGGCAAAATCGGCCTTAATTTTTTCAAAATCTCCTGGACTTGCTCTTGAACTCCTGCAAATTCGTCAATGTGCGCTTTTGCCTCTGCTAACGCATTCTCGATTCTTTGGGGGGGGTGGGGCAGATGCGTTTTTGGGTCAACTCCATTTCTGTGGATGATGCTTACAATCTGCCTTCTTTTTTCAGCCCTTAAGTTGTCCCTGTACTCCTGGGTTAGCTGGATTTCCCCCTTTTGTATGATTTGCCTTGCAATCTCATTGACATCGTTTGTGCCAAATATCTGCTTCATTGCGTTTTCGGACGCGTCCATTCCTTTTCTTGCATCTGAAAAAATTTTCATTGCCGCAAGGACATCGTGCATATCTATATCTTTTCCTTCCCTCACAGCAAGGGCATTATTGCAGTCAGCGAGAATTTCAAAATTGTGCCCTTCCCTTTTTAGTTTTGCAATAATTGCCTTATCTACGCTAACCATAAGCATCAACTTATTTCTTTGCCGGCTTTTTGTCGTCTTTTAGCTCGGAAGCAATTTTTTCCATCTTCTGCTTTGCGACTTTCTTGAACTTCCTGTCGGCTGACGCAACAAAAGCAGCCTCGATCCTGTCAACGTTGAAGTTTTCTCCCAAAACTTTCCTGAGGGCTTTCAATGCAAGCTTTAATCCGTCCTCAATCGAGAGATCCGGCTTGTATTCACTGTGTAAAATTTCCTCGACCTCAATTTCGCCTTCCCCAATTGCAGTTGCCTTATACTGGAAGTAGATTCCAATGGGATCTGTTTCATATAATTTTGGAGTTTTGTCATCAATTCCCGCCACCAAAACAGAAACTCCAAAAGGCCTTAATCCGCCGCTTGGCGTGCATATCTGCTTTAAATCGCAAATATCCTTTACAACCGAAGCTGTATCGACATCTGAATCGTATGTTACCTTGTGCTGCTGAGCCCTTAACTGGGCCCTGTCAATCAGGACTCTTGCGTCGCTTAAAATTCCCGAGGCAGCGGCCATTATGTGGTCGTCAATCTGCCATATTTTCTCAACAGAATCAGGAACAACCAAAGGATCGACCACTCTTTTGTCGGCTACAAGCAAAACCCCATCTGAGCAGACAATGCCAATTGCGGTTGAGCCCTGCCTTACTGTTTTTTTCGCGTACTCGACCTGAAGCAGTCTTCCGTCGGGAGAAAACATTGTAATTGCCCTGTCATATCCCATCAACTGATGCGGCATTGGTTGCATTTTTTATTACACCTCATACTTTAGTTTTATGAAATTTATCCGGCATTGACTAAAAAATGCAACTTACGAACAATAGCGAGTTTGGCTGCATTTTATTCTTTGCCTCCTTGCATTATTTTTGTAGTGCTTGTTTTATCATCTCTTTTTTTAAGATAGTTATTCTCCGCCTTCTTGATTATTCCCGAAACGCCTATGCTTTTTACGATGATGTCTTCGTCATTTATTTTTGATGTCAACATCAATGATGCTCTTAACTCATCAGCATGGCGATGGCCTACTCTTATGATGCCTCTCTGCAATTCCGGGCTCCATTTGTTTTCCATCGGAATAATTCCCGCCTTTGCCATGCCAAGCTGGCCAAGCAAGCGCTGCGCGCTCTCCATTATTGCATCGCGAACAGCCCTGAAGTCAGTGATTTTACCTTTTGATATGACTTCAAAGACCATGTACCGCTTCTTTTCCCTCAAACTGGGCAAGACCGGCTTCAACTTAGTCTTCATGTTGTTATATCGAGAAGAAATATAACGCCTTTCTCTTCTCCCTGTTAGTGCTGAGTATTCCAAGTGAGTATTTAAAGCTTGCGAAAAAAGATTATCATGTGTTATCCGTTTATTATTTCCCTTCGATACAATAATTCGTTTCATTATTAAA
>CAZGTJ010000119.1:2182-4397 GCA_964528545.1 uncultured Methanosarcinales archaeon | reverse complement strand
TCAAAACATTCCCCAACGTTTTGTTACTATTGTATAGTGTAACTAGTATATAAAGCTTTCGATTTTCTTACCATTTTAGAGTAGTAATATAGAAAATTTTAAGTATAACCTCAATCTAAAACAAAAATATGGCAATAACTGCTTCTTTGGAAAGCAGATTGAGTGAAATCTCAACAAATACACGTTATCAGATTGATTTGTTTTCTAAAGACTACCTTCCTGATGCTCTGAAAGCAGCACAAAAATTTTCTGCAGAAAATGGTGGGCTCATAGCTTCTATGCCGGAACTTGTAAAATTGTTCATCACAAATCCCACTGAAGTGCTGAAATATCAATCAATTACTTCTTTATCTGAAGAAGTTAAAGGAGAAACTCATGGCGGCAATCGAGTTGTTGTCGTGGTGCATGGATGGGCGTTTCTAAACATGCCAGAAAGATTTGAAGAATCCTACAATCGTCAAATACCGGGCTATAGCACGCATATAGAACTCCGACGTAAAAATGACATTAAATACGCAACTTACAGTAAAGAGGAGTTTCATAATTTATTGAAAGGTATGCCTTCCAGCGACAATCCTTTAAGAATGTTGATTTTCGACGAGTTTGTGGAAATAGACCCAAAAGATTTGCCCGGAAGATACGGGATAATTATAGATGAGGATTTGGTTGTAGAGTATGCTGCTGGCACTTATGCCCTTGACGATTTGCCAAATATTCCCTTATTTGTTGCAAGAGTTGGCGGGATAAGCCAAGCCGAAGCTCTTGTGAGAACAGTTGAAATGGTTAGTGGCATCAAAGAATATGGAAACTGGCACCCATTTGGCGGTGAAAAAGTATACGCTCCAATGGGCAGGCTGTTGAGAATGTACCGTGTACAACCAGCAAAAGAGATTGCAGAAGAATTAAGAAAAGAGGACATAGGATTGGGAATAGATGGAGATTATTCTAACAGCAGGAATGCAAATTTTTTGGTGTTCAAACCTATTTAAGTTTGTTTGCCACGGAAGACCAAGTTCCAATGAGCATTTTGAATTGGCATCTGTGAAATAATCAAAGATAATCTTAAATATCGACTTCTTTTATTCTTGTTTATGTCCAAAAAATCAAAGCCGAAGGAAGAGCATAAAGTATGGGGAAATGTATTCGACCAATTCACTCAAAAAACAGTCTACCATTTAATGTCACAGGGGCATTTCGAGGGACTTGAAAGCCCGATTTCGATTGGCAACGAAAGCAATGTTTTTTCCGCGCTAAGAAAAGATGGTTCAAGGGTAATTGTCAAAATTTACCGCCTCGAGAGCTGCGATTTCAACAGGATGCACGAGTACATAAGGGACGACCCAAGACTGTCAAGGCTTGCTAAGGGAAAAAGAAAAATTGTCTTTGCATGGGTCCAAAGAGAATTCAGGAACCTTTTGAAGGCAAGAGAAGCAAACGTGCCAGTGCCCACACCGCTTGCATTTTCAAGCCATGTTCTGGTTCTCGAATTTATCGGCCATGATGAAGCTGCCCCAAAATTAAAGGACAAAATTCCTAAAAACCCGAAGATTTTTTTTGAGAAAGTAAAATCAAACATGAAAAAGCTTTACAAGGCAGGGCTCGTACATGCGGACCTTTCGGCATTCAACATTCTTAATCACAATGAAAGCCCGGTTTTTATTGATTTTTCGCAGGCAACAATGAAAGAAAACCCGAGATTTAACGAGTTTTTGGAGAGGGACATTAGAAACGTCTGCAATTTTTTCAGGAAAATCGGGATAAAGATTGATGACGCAGAATTGAAATCAGAGATAACAAGAAAATAAATACATTTTAAAATCATTGCGGCTTACAGAGAAAAATGACAGAATATTCTTATGAATTGAAGGTCCCGAAGAACAGGGTGGCGGTAATAATCGGCAAGGAAGGAAGCATAAAAAGGGAGTTGGAGGACTCTACAAAAACAAAGCTTGATATCGACTCGAGGGAAGGCGACATTATTGTTTCCGGAGAGGATGCCCTTGGGCTTTACACTGCAAGGGAAATGATAAAGGCCATAGGACGGGGATTTAACCCGGATATTGCAAGATTATTGCTAAAGCCAGATTATGTTTTTGAAGTTGTTGATGTAACAGAATATGTCGGCAAGTCAAAGGATGCTGTTTTGAGGTTAAAGGGAAGAGTGATAGGGAAGGAAGGAAAGTCAAGAAAGTTGATTGAGGAGTTAACAGAATGC
>CAZGTJ010000119.1:0-2172 GCA_964528545.1 uncultured Methanosarcinales archaeon | reverse complement strand
GCAATCTTTCCGTTTTTGGAAAGACAATCAGCATTATCGGAGAGCCTGAGCAGGTTGCAGATGCGAGAAAAGCAGTCGAGTCGCTTCTTAAAGGCGCAAACCACTCAAACGTTTACCGATGGCTTGAGAAAAGAAGAAGGGAAATGAAAAGAAGAAGAGTAATGGAATTATAATCAGATGTTAAGAATTTTGACATCAAATTTTTGTTTGCAATATCCTATAACAATTAACTATTTAAATAATGGCGTGTTTCAATTTCTGTTAATGTCAATCTAGGCTATTTGTTAATAAGGAGAATTTTTATATAAGAGATGAAGCTATTAAAGGCGATATTTGAGTGAAAGGCTAAAAATGGCAAAAGAACAGCAAGCGAAAGCGGAAGTTAAAGGCAAGGAAGCGGCAGGAGAAAGAGAAATGCCCATAGCTTACGAGCTGGCTAAGAGGCAAAAGGAAATTTCCGTAGCTGAATTTTTCACAAAGAACCGGCATCTTCTCGGATTTGACAACAAAAGGAAGGCACTTTTGATGACGGTAAAAGAAGCGGTTGATAATTCTCTTGACGCCTGCGAGGAGGCAGGAGTTCTGCCTGAAATCGGGGTTGAAATAATCCAGATGGGGGAATTTAAGTTCAAGGTTGTTGTAGAGGACAACGGCCCTGGGATAGTAAAAAAGCAGATTCCTAACATTTTTGCAAGACTTCTTTATGGAAGCAAGTTTCATACAATGAAGCAGGCAAGAGGGCAGCAGGGAATCGGCATAAGCGCGGCTGTGTTGTACGGGCAATTGACTACAGGAAAGCCTGCAAAAATCATTTCAAGGGTTTCAGGAAAAGAGCAGGCGCACTATTATGAGCTGAGAATTGACACTCAAACAAACAAGCCTGTTATCGATAAGGAAGAAGCAGCCGAATGGCACAGGGAGCACGGAACGAGAGTTGAAGTGGATTTGGAGGCAGAATACATCAAAGGAAAGCAAAGCGTTGACGAGTATCTAAAGCAGACAGCAGTAATAAATCCCCACGTCACCATAATTTACACAAATCCAAAATCCGAGCAGGTAATTTATGCGAGGGCGACAGAAGCGCTCCCTGCACAGGCGCAGGAAATCAAGCCGCATCCTTACGGAGTTGAGCTTGGAATGCTAATCGACAAGTTAAGATTTACGGAGTCCAGAACTTTGCAGTCATTTTTAACAACAGAATTTTCAAGAGTCGGGCCAGGAACTGCAAAGGAAATTCTGGGGCACGCAGGAATTTTGCCAAACACAAAACCGGACGATGTAAGCCGCGATATGGCAGAAAAAATAGTCCAAGGGGTTCAGCAAACAAAAATTATTGCACCTCCCACGGATTGTTTAAGCCCTATTGGGGAAGAACTTCTTGAAAAAGGATTAAGAAAGGAAATCAAGGCTGAATTTTATGTTACGACGTCAAGGCCCCCGTCAGTTTATCGCGGAAATCCATTCGTCATCGAGGCCGGCATTGCCTACGGGGGGGAAATCCCGAGAGAGGAAAGAGCGACTTTGCTAAGATTTGCAAACAGAGTCCCGCTTTTGTATCAGGAAGGAGCTTGCGGAATGACTGATGCCACGGCGGAAACAAACTGGAAATCGTACGGGCTTCAGCAGTCAGGCTCGAACATTCCATTTGGCCCGATTGTAATAGTTATTCATATGGCATCAGTTTGGGTGCCATTTACAAGCGAGAGCAAGGAGGCAATTGCACATTATGCTGAGATTTTGAAGGAAATAAAATTGGCGGTTCAGGAGTGCGGGAGGCAGCTTGGCGCTTATGTAAGGAAGAAGACAAGGATTTCGGACCAGATTGAAAGGGCAAACATGTTTGAGAAGTACATTCCCGAGGTTGCAGATTCGCTGTCAGCGCTTACAGGGACAAAGAAAGAGAAAATCTTGGAGAACCTGCAAAAGATGCTTGTCAGTCCGGAAATCAAGCAGGAGATCATCGAAGATGGTGAAGACGACGAATTGTA
Source organism: uncultured Methanosarcinales archaeon (assembly GCA_964528545.1). Lineage (GTDB taxonomy): Archaea > Nanobdellota > Nanobdellia > Woesearchaeales > GW2011-AR4. Next base: position 184 of record CAZGTJ010000119.1, on the reverse strand, counting down.
CAGGATGGAATTTAAGAAATTGGGGGAAACAAAGGAGGAAGAAAAAGAAGAATGATTTGATTAAAGCATATTTTTAAGAATATCCAAAAACACATCAACAAAAAAATGGCAGCAAGGAAAGAATCAAAACCAGTAAAAAAACTCGAGGAGTTCGGACAGAAGCTAGTTACGGATATCGACAAAG
>CAZGTJ010000118.1:0-4424 GCA_964528545.1 uncultured Methanosarcinales archaeon | reverse complement strand
ACTTTTAATATTATTAGGATATCAATATAGAAATAAATATAATAATATAAAAGAAGGTATCCTAAGATGATTGTTTTTATATAAGATATAAATAAAAAATTTCATTTAAAAATGGCAATTAAAATTTTGGAAGATAAAGCAAGTTCAGGAAGTTTTTCTGGCATCGCAGGAAAAGCAGTTACACAAACTGGAAGAGCTCCTTTTGCCAATAATGGGCCAAGCTCTCCAACATATTTCTTTACATCCTCAAGTATTCTTGACGCAGGAACAGGATTGATTCGTGTTGGTGAAGGCTGGACTCTGGGTAGGGGGTATGCAGAAGTTAAATTGATTGATTATAGATTGATTGCGTCAAAAGAAGGAATTCCAAAATTTGAACCATTTGGCTACCAGCTTGTTGATGGAGAACGTGAGGCAAGACTCCTAATTCCGTTGGATATTTGCTGAAACTTAAAAACTAACTATTTTCTTAGTGCTTTTATTTAAAATTTATATATAATTTTAGTATACTAATATAGTAATAGATATATTTATATACTACTTTAATCTGAGAAACAGATAAATTTAAATACCCTATTAAAGTTATATAAATTTATAACTATATAGTGGTAACAATGGTAAGCACCCTTGAACAGACTGCTAATGGAAAAAATGTAACAGGACTAGACAGAACTGGAGAGCTTAGGGAAATTTTGCCTTATGATATGCTGGAGTTTAGGGTGAGGAATATCCCAATAACACACTCCAAGTTATGGTACGATGAGTGGGAATTTGACAGTGAAAAGTATGGATACTACTTAAATGGAAAGCTTATAGGGACTTTCAGGATAGTGAGAGAAAAAGACGGAACTCTTCCTTTTAGTGAATACCTTCCAAAAGTGGAAGTGGCGCCAAACGATATAGAGCTTTCAAGAATTGTTGTCAATGAGCGATATCGCCGGACTAGGGCTGTGCCTCACTTTTTTGGAGAAATTGCAGAGATGGTTATGAAAAATCGGCATCGTATTGGAAAAGTGTACATCGACATAATTACAAAGAATGGAATTAATCCTGAATCATATGCAAAATTTAAATTTGAACCAACGGGCCATAGTCATTGGGATACTGATTATAAATGCGATGATGTCCTTCTGGTTGCCGAGCCTTCAAGAGTTGCAGAAAGGCCCAAATTAGAAAGGCTTGTTCCAGCGTATATGGTTGCCTAATCGCTTATGAAATCAAGCAATTCAATTAAAACTTAATAAAATGGTACGCGCAGAACACAGAATATTCATCTTAAGGTCCAACAACAGATTGGAAAGAATCACCAGCTTGTCGCAAGTGCCGCGAGGCTACATGCCTGCATTCGGCTCTAAAATCTTTCCAGAAAGGCAGCTTTATGTTGAAAAAGGAAATGGTGATATAATATGCCGCGATTTAAAATATAAACTAAGAGATAATGAATCATTATTTGTCCAACATCTTTCAGATGAGATTTATGTTTCTGCAAAAAAGCAACATTTTTAAATGACGCAAAGTTCCACTTTCCTGCGCTAAGCAATTAGCCATTCTGGCACCGCAAGGTGCGAAGAATTGATTATTTAAGTGTAAATTAATTAATAGAATTATAAAACAAAATGGCAACAATGTATGATGCAGAGGCAGACGAACTGCTCCAGAAAGCGGCCGAAGAGCTCAGGAAGATTCCAGAAATAAAGCCGCCGGTGTGGGCTCCTTATGTGAAGACTGGAATGCACAAGCAAAGGCCTCCGGTGGACAAGGAATGGTGGTACATAAGAGTTGCATCTGTTTTAAGGACAGTTTACAGGCTTGGGCCGATTGGCACGGAAAAATTAAGGATAAAATACGGCGGGAAGAAAAACAGGGGAGTTAAAAAAGAGCGCTCGTACAAGGGCTCGGGAAGCATATTAAGAAAATCGCTCCAACAGCTTGAAAAGGCAGGCATGGTTAAGTTTGTCGAGAAAGGCGTGCACAAAGGGCGTGTAGTCACACCAAAAGGGGGATCGTTCCTCGATAAGATTGCCGCACAACTGGCGAATTCATCAAAAAAAGAAATTAAGGTTGAAGCAAAAAAAGCAGAGTAATTCGATGTCGAGCCTTGACGAAATTAAGCGAAAAAAACTTGAAGAACTTATGCGATTGCAGCATACTCAAAATAGCCAGCAGGCAAGTGAGCAGGCTCAGCTGCAGCAGCAAGTTGCCGTGATGGAAGAAGCCGTCAGGCAGTTCCTTGACAAGGACGCCCTCGTGCGCTACGGAAATTTAAAGTCAGCGCACAAGGAAAAGGCATTGCAGCTGATAGTGGTCTTGTACCAGGCTATTGCCCAGGGCCAGATAAAATCAAAAATTACTGACGAAATTTTGAAAAATATCCTGCAGCAGATGGAGCCGAAGAAAAGAGACTTTAAAATAAGCAGAGTTTAAGGAAAAAATTCAATTAAGCTGTCAGCAATTAAGAAATTAAAATTAGCATATCAAAGGGGAATGCGTCACTGATTGCGCTCGATGGATTTGCGCAGGAACATGTCCTCCGAAAGAAAAATAAGAATTAAATTTTGAAAACAGAAAAATGGCAAGATTCAAGCACCCAAGCAGGAAAAAGAGGTTAACAAAGCTTAGAATGCGGACAAGATGGGCCCCGTTTTGGACTGTGCCTAAAATCTATGGAAAGACAAGAAGGGTCCACCCGGGAAGGCACACAAAATTAAAGAGAAGCTGGAGAAGGACAAAGACAAAGGCGTAAAATGGCAATGTTAATGCATGCATCAGGAAAAAGATTGGAGCATAAGATAGAAATTGAATCCCCGGAACTTGTCGGATGGGTGGACTTCGAAGTTTATGACTGGGAATACAACAGGAGAACAGAAAGGTTAGTGAGTCCGAACGTAGTTATCAAATCCGATGTATTCCCTGAAAACCAATTATTGGTTGCAAGAGAAATATCAAAAAAAATGAAATATGAAAATGCATGTTACATATTTTAAATAAGATGGCAGACAAAAAACAAGAAAGCAAAATTGTGCTGGAAAGAACCTACACAATTCCAATTAGGAGAGAAACCCTAAAGGCCCCTGCCTACAGAAAGGCAAAAAAAGCTGTCAATGCCGTCAGGAATTTCCTGATAAAGCACATGAAATCTGATAATGTTTCTATAGGAAGATACCTCAACATGAAATTATGGCAAAATGGGATAAAAAATCCTCCCGGCAAAGTCAGGGTTGTTGCAACAAAAGACGACAAGGGGAAGGTTGCCGCCGAAATTATTGGCGCTCCAAAGGAAAAAGCTGAAACTAAAAGGGCAAAAACAAAGGAAGCTCCAAAGGCCGAAGCAAAAACCGAAGCCGCCAAAGAGGAAAAAGCAGAGGAAGCAAAGAAAATAGAGCAGGAAGAGATAAAGGAGCTAAAGAAGGAGCAGAAAGAGCAGCATCCGAAGCAAAAGCATGCGCCAAAAGTTCCAGCTCAGCCGAAGAACGTAGAAGCCCACCCTTCAGCCCCGAAGCACGTTTAAATCAATTTAATAAATTTTCTTAACATTTTTTTATTATGCCTGTTTAATGGGATTATTGTGTTTATTTCTATATTGCAATCGGTTTTATTGAATGCATCTTCAATACTTTTTGCATTGATTATTTCAACATCTTTTATAACGTTTTCATCATTATAAAAACAGTATATCACTCCATATTTCATCTTAATTCAAATTAAATAAATGCATATTTATATAGTTTATGTAAATTTATTATGGAAATCAATAGAAATAAAGAGTTAAAGATGAACATATCTATATACCAGAAAGAAGTTTTTGAAAAATATCATAGTAAATCTCAAATAGCTAGGGTACTTACAGAAAATTGGTTTAAAGAGGAAATGTACTGTCCTGCTTGCTTAAATGAAGAGTTATCAAAAAATCCAAACAATACGAAAGTAACTGATTTCTGTTGTAATAATTGTGCCAATTGTTTTCAACTGAAGAGCCAAACTTCCATGTTTCATCATAAGGCAATGGATGGTGCATTTAATCCAATGTTTAACGCAATTTTGAGAAATATCATTCGGTCGGCGGGCGCTCAATTTTTCGCAAGTTATTTAAAGCACCTTACAAAATAATAATTAATATGGAGATTCAAAAAAAAGTAAAATCTTTTTTGAAACCAAACACATCAAAAATTATTATCTCCATTATTGTTCTTCTTTATGCAGCTTACACAATTATAATGGTTTATCCTTGGGGTCATAGTTCTTCGCCCTTTCCTTTATTATTGTTTTTGCCATTAATGAAAGCATATTTATATAATTTTACTGGATTTTTTGCATTAATTTTGATTTTACCATATTCATATATGATCGCTTGTGCAATTGTAAGTTTGTTTAACTTCTTGAAACAAAAAAGATTGTTGCTTATTGTTGCTATAGTAGTTTTCATT